>CBDUUP010000087.1:0-13586 GCA_965370435.1 uncultured Anaerolineales bacterium
GCGGACAATCGTCCGCCCATACGTTTCATTCGAAGGCTCATTCATCGGGCATCATGCTGACGTGGAGGTGGTGATGGTGGTGGTGGAACCAGCCCATGCCTTCATCGGTCACTTCGTATACCAGAGGTATCTGGTCTCGCAGGTCGGAGGTTATATAACCGGCTTGAACGAGTTGGTCCAGAGCCTCATCTATGAGCGGCCCGATCTGGCCGTCCACGCCGATCACCCGCAGGCGGGGATGCTCGGAGAGGTAGGCGATGAAAAGGGCAGTACGCCAGGGGTCCAGCAGGAGGGGCGGCTCTGTGCAGCGATAGGCTTCCATCCCGAACAGGGAGTGGATGCACATGGGTCTCAACAGGTTAGCCTCAATATCCACCATACTGCCATCTATTTTCATGGAGACATTCTGGGGTTCAACCTGGAAATATGCGATGTCTATGTCCAGGCCGTTCTCATGGGTGCCGGAGGGGTGGCCGGGGCTCCCGATGGAGGTACCGGGGATGGATCCGTCCGCTTCGCTCATGTCACCCAGCCCCAGCCTTTCGGCAAATTCATCAGTCCAGTCGCCGGTTTCAAACACGGTCCGGTAGGTTGCGTACTGGACCAATATCACCAGATCGCGGCGGAGGTAGCTGCGGTATTGGTCATCGTCGGTTTCACCATTTTCCGGGTAGTTGAGGTAGGTAATTCCGTCAACCGGCTCAAAGAACACCACCTCGCTACAGTACTCTTCGCTCCCCTCACATTCCAGAGGAGGGAGACCCACCTCGGTTGGGGGAGCGCCCAGGTCGGGGGTCTGGCCGAGGATAGCTGCTTCGCGGGGAAGGTTTTCCCACACGGTCGCCGCGACGATGAGGGCCAGCGCAATCCCTGTGACGGCCCAACTCCTGGGGAGGTTGACATCTCTGGTTTCCTCCCGGATGTTCTTCCTGATGAAGAGGATCAGCGCCAATCCGGTAATGATCCCATAGATCAGCCCAATCACGGCATAGCCCACCAGGATGGCGAAAAATTCGGGTAGGACCAGGGCGATCAAATAGGTCGCGTACCAACCTAAAGACCAGCCCAAAACGTTCGCCAGCGTCCACCAACCAGCCTTACGCAAAACTCTCTTCAAAACAATCCACTGGGCGAAACCGACGATAAGGCCCAAGGCAAGAAATCTCAGGTCGCCAGCCAAGACAATTTTCCATCCGCCCGGCGCGTAATGGTTCAGGGCTTCCACTGCGGCAAAGCCCAGCGGGACTCCCAGCGCGTTGGACATGATCCACCAACGGGTCTGGAGAAGGCGATTCCGCAAGACCAGCCATTGGAAGACGCCCACCACGATTCCGAGGGCGGCGGAGGCGGCGATCTCTCCCACGGCCCGGTATACGACCAGACTCACCGTGATTCCGATGGCGAAGGCTAGGACGTTGGCCAGGGTCCATAGTATCCAGAGTTTCCATCCAGCGGGTGGGGTGTTATTGTTTTCCATTATTGGTCCTCCGTGCAATATATAGATTGGCCGGGGCGACCCGCGGGGTCGCCCCTACGGGTTTAGGGGGCGGTGAGGTTCTCAATAGTTTTTTCCATCAGGGCGACGGCTTCGCCCAGGGTGGCGGCGTCGAAGGCCAGGCGGCCCCCGGCGGTCTCGAAGAGCTGCGGCAAGGTGGCTGCGCCGCCCAGGGAAAGGGCCTTCCGGTAGGAAGAGAGGGCGGCGGCCTGGTCTTTCAAGGAGTTGGCCCAAATCTGTACAGCGCCGAGTTGGGCCAGGCCGTACTCAATGTAGTAGAAGGGGACCTGATGAATGTGCAGTTTGCGCTGCCAGCCGGTCTCTTTCTCCACCTCCAGGCCGGTCCAATCCACACCTTGCATGAAACGATCCCATAGTTCAACCCACTGCGCGTCGCAGTTGGCGGGGTCGCTGGCGGCTTCGTGATTCTCGTAGACCCAGTGCTGGAAGGCGACGACGACGGCCATGTAGGGCCAGAAACAAATGGCGTCCTCCAGATGTTCTATACGGGCACGAGCCGCCTCCTGGGGCGTGTAAAAGCCGCCCTCGCTCTCGACCAGGTAAGGCGCGCCCAGGTACTCCATCGTCATGGAGGCCACCTCGGCGAACTCCATGGGCACGTTCTGAAGCTGGTGGTAGGGTAAGTCCACGGTGGCGAAGACGTGGAAGGCGTGGCCGGCTTCGTGGAGCAGAGTGACGACGTCACCGTGCATACCCACTGCATTCTCGAAGATGAAGGGGCGCCTGGCGACCGGGAAGGCGTCGCAGTAAGCGCCGGGGGCTTTACCCTTGCGGTTGTCCAGGTCTAACAATCCTTCATTGCGCATGACGTCGAAGTACTCGCCTAGAGCCGGGTCAATCTTATGGAACATGCCGCTGACCTTAGCTTCCAACTCGGCGGGGTCCTCGAAGGGCTTGAGGGCGGGGCGATTATGCGGGTCTACAGACAAATCCCAGGGGCGGAGGACGTCCACGCCCAGGCGCTGTTGGCGGCGTTCGTAGATGCGCTTGGCGGCGGGGACCACCACCTCTTCAATGGCATCGCAGAAAGCCATACTGTCGGCGGGGGTGTAGGCGAAACGCTGGCGATCCTGCCATGCGTAGCTGCGGTACTCCTCATATCCGGCGTTGGCGGCGATCTGTTTGCGAAGGCCCATGTACTGCCCCCAGAGGGCGTTGATGGCCTCCCGGTCTTGTAGACGGCGGGAGGCGGACAATCGCCAGGCCTTCTCACGCCGGTCCCGGTCAGGCTCTTGATAGACGGGGCCAAGCTGGGTCAGGGTCACTTCCTCGCCCTCCCACTCCACGGTTTGCGCGCCAATGATAACGTCATATTCGGTGTGACGCTTCTGCTCCTCGGTGAGAAGAGGTAGATTCTCCTCGCGGAAGAGGGCGGCTTCGGCGCGCATGTTGCGCATGGGGATATCGAAGCCTTCTGGCGGCTCCAGGCCGCTGTCGAGCAATTTCTCTTTCAACTTCTGGTCGGCGGCCTGGGCCTGGGGGCGAACTTCTTCGAGGAAAGTGTGGAAGCGTTTTTGGGCCTCTTCGTCGGTGGTGTCTAGGGTGGTGGCAATGTAGAGGCGGGAGAAGGATTCGTAGACCAGGTGGGCGAGGCGGGTCCAATCCTTCATCCAGGCGGAGAGGGTGTCGGGGGTCAGGGTTCGGCCAGTTAATTCCTGGAAGTAGGGATCGATCTTGGCCCAGGGCCAGGTTTTGAAATCATCGGATGTTTGGGGGAGAGGGGTGGGCATGGGGTGGGGGTCCTTTTGTGGGGGGGTAATTGGGTAATTAGGCAACAAGGCGACATGGTGATTGGGCAACAAGGTGATTGGGGATGAGGGTGTCCCGGATTGCGGTTAGATTATAACGGAAAAATCGTCTATTTGAATTATCCCCCTGCGAGTGGCATCATCTTCCCTCCTGGAGGGCTTTGAATTCGAAGATGTCATGGGAGCAGAAGATTCGGACTTGGCCGCGGTGGTCGCGGAGGAGGGCGCGGAGGCGGGGGGCATGGTCGCCGATGGATCGGAAGGCTTTGGTGACTCCCATCAGACCGAGGACGAGACGGTAGCCGCGAGGGTAGAAGGGTTTTTCGGGATGGACGTCGCCGTGGTAGATGTAGGCGTCGCCGCAGTGCATCAGCCAGCCATCCGGGGTGCGGATGACTACGGCGCTGTGGCCGCGGGAGTGGCCTACCAGGGGGACGAAGAAGAACTCGGTCTCGCCCAATTTGACCGGCGGGGTGCAGTCGAAGCCGAACCAGGTGTCGCCCTGGAGGGCATGCGGGACCCAATTAGGATCGTGGGCCCAGTGTTCTTTCCGGCAGACGTATTGCTCTTCGATGGTGCGGGGATGGGTGATGGCCTGGTGTTCCTTCTCGTAGAGATGGACCTGGGCGTGGGGAAAGTCGGGCAGGCCTCCGGCGTGGTCGAGGTGGCAGTGGGTCAAGGCGATGTGCTTCACTTCGGCGGGGTCGTATCCCAGCCGGGCGACCTGGCGGAGGGCGGTCTCTTCCAGGTCGAGGGGGGTGCCGCTCACCCAGGTGAAGGCGCGCACGGGGAGGGATGGATCGGTGTAGTCCCGGGTCCCGAAGCCGGTATCCACCAGGAGGAGACCCTGGCCGGTCTCTATCAGCAGGCAGTGGGTGACGCCCAGGCCTCGCTTGAAGATGCTGCCGGTGGTGAGCATGCCGAAGAGTATCTGGTTATAGGTGGCGAAGTTGAGGTGGTGAATGCGCATGGAGGCCTCAGAGGCTGGATAGTTTGATAATGCGATCTTTGTTATATGAGTATGTTTCAAACATTTTCACCACAGAGACACAGAGTAAACAGAGAAAAACAAAAATATTTCTAAAAACACGGTTAGCTTGTTGTGTGGTCTCGTAAATATTTTGAGGTTTTCGGCAGGTGTCAGGCTGTTAGAATAGATTTTACATGCTCTGGGCGGGGCGGGCAAGTGTCTTGATTGACAAATTTGTTATGGGTTTTCCAGCAGAGGTATAGAAAATGGTTATTGACTTTTTCCAAAAAGGTTGTAGGATATAGATAGAAATAATTTTGTAGCTCACGAGAGACGCATATTAAACCTATAAAATGGTTTGTGCACCAGGCAAAGTGCACCCCTAGTCGTCTTTCGTGAGCTTTTTTGTTTTGACGGCTTTTTGGCGACTTAAGTCGCCAAAACTTTTGCGAAGTCGGCCCTTCGAGTTGAGCCTCAGGACGAAGCCTTCGCCGACTAAAAGATTGTTGGCGCGTGACTAGGCGCAGCAACGCTGCGCCCCTACGGGAAGATGCGAATACACTTATTGGATTGCGAACTCTGGACATGCTATAATTTGCATAAGTAAAACTTGACAAATTACATTGGAGTAATCTGAACTATGACGTATAAATATAGTGTCGTGCCGGAAGGCGGCGCGAAGATCACGATTGAGGATGGCACACTGCGAACGCCATCCAACCCGATCATCCCCTTTATCGAGGGCGACGGAATCGGCCCGGACATCTGGCGGGCGGCGGCGCGGGTGTTTGACGCGGCGGTAGAGAAGGCTTATGGCGGCGAGCGGAAGATCCACTGGATGGAAGTGTACGCCGGGCAGAAGGCCTTTGACAAGACGGGAAGTTGGCTGCCGGAGGAGACTGTCCAGGCTTTTCGAGAGTTCCTGGTGGGCATCAAGGGGCCGCTCACCACCCCTATCGGCGGAGGGATGCGGTCATTGAACGTCGCCTTGCGGATGATCCTGGACCTTTACGTTTGCCAGCGTCCGGTGCGGTGGTATCAGGGGGTGCCGTCGCCGGTGAAACGGCCCCAGGACGTGGATATGGTGGTCTTCCGGGAGAACACGGAGGACATCTACGCCGGGATAGAGTTTGAGGAGGGGTCGGAGGAGAACGAGCGGTTTTTGGCATTACTGCAAGAGCAATTCCCGGAGGATTACGCCAAAATACGCTTCCCGGAGTCTTCGGGGATCGGGATCAAGCCGGTCTCGGAGGAAGGCAGCAAGCGCCTGGTGCGGGACGCCATCCAGTGGGCGCTGGACAACGACCGGCGCAGCGTGGCTCTGGTGCATAAGGGCAATATCATGAAGTTCACCGAGGGCGCGTTCCGCAACTGGGGCTACGAGCTGGCCGAGGAAGAGTTCGGCGACCGAGTGTACACCTGGGCGCAGTGGGAGCGGGCCAAAGCCGAGAAGGGCGAAGAGGCGGCCAACGCCGAGCAGGATGCGGCCCTGAAAGCGGGCAAGTTGCTCATCAAGGACGTGATCGCCGACATCGTCTTCCAGCAGACCATCACGCGGGCTACCGAGTTCGACGTGCTGGCGACCATGAACCTCAACGGGGACTATCTCTCCGATGCATTGGCGGCTCAGGTGGGCGGGATCGGGATCGCGCCGGGGGGGAACATCAATTACACCACCGGCGAGGCTATCTTCGAGGCCACTCATGGGACGGCGCCCAAGTACACGGATAAGGACGTGGTCAACCCCGGCTCGGTCATCCTCTCTGGCGAGATGATGTTCCGGTATATGGGTTGGGATGAGGCCGCGGATTTGATCGTCAAGGGGATGGAAGGGGCCATCATGGACCAGACGGTCACTTATGATTTCCACCGGTTGATGGAAGGGGCGGTCAAGCTGAAGACTTCTGAGTTTGGGGATGCGGTTATACAGCGGATCGAGGGGTAGTTGGGGCGGGTTGGGGACGTGAGAGAAAGTATGAAGGATGAAGGCGGAAGGATGAAAGCTGCCGGTTTGCAGGTTGTAAGTGGGCGAGTGGCGGGTCTGGGGTATATTATCAAATTAAAGAGGAGATAAAAGCAATGGACACCGGACACCCCACCGCGCTGGAAGTGGTCTCCGACTATACGGCGGCCATCATCGGGCGGGATAACGAGAAGATGAAATCCCTCCACGCTCCCGGATTCGTGCTGGATTGGGTCTTTGACGATGCCTTTGAGAACCCTCCCACCTCGGCAGAAGAAACCCATGCGTTCTGGCCTTCCTGGTTCGCCGGTTTCTCAGAGATGGACTATCAAGCGATCCGCACCATCGCCGCCGAGGAGGTGGTCGTGGTGCAGTGGACGTTCACCGGCGCCCACGACGGCACGTTGGGGCCTCCGGTCTTCAATGAACCCCTTGCGCCGACCGGCAAGACCATCCAGTTCCGGGGGGTGACGGTCTACGACGTGAAGGAGGGACTCATCCAGCGGGAGGCTACCTATTTGGATCTGGCTACGCTGATGGTGGAACTGGGGACCACCTTATGAGCGGCAAGAAGGCCCTGGAACACATGGGGAAGGTAATCCGGGATGCTCAGGTGGTCAAACCGGGGATGCCTCGGCGGCGTGCCCGGCGCGTTATCCTGCTGCTGGCCGCCTGCATGGCCTTGCAAATGACAGGGTTTGGCATCATCTTCCCGCTCTTTGCGAGAAGGCTGGGCGAATTTGGCGACGGCGTGGAAGCCCTGGCGGTGATGACGATGGCCTATTCGCTGGCCAGTATTGTGGCGTCCCCTTTCATGGGGTCGCTCGCCGACCGCTTTGGCAGGCGGCCTATGCTGCTCGGTTCGCTGGCGGTATACGCGGTCGCATTCATAGGCTACCTCCTGGCGGCATCCACGGGGATGTTCATCGGCATACGGGCGGTGGCGGGTGCGCTGACGGCGGGTCTCGCCCCGGCAACCATGGGCATCATCGCCGACATCTCTCCGGAGGATGAACTGGCCCGGTGGATCGGCATCGTGGGGGGCGGCACATCGGCGGGTCTGATCGCGGGGCCGATCCTGGGAGGGGTGCTCTACGACCAATGGGGGTACGTGGTGCCTTTCGCGGCCGCGGCGGGGATGACTGCGCTGGCCTTGCTGGCCGCGTTCTTCACTATACCGGAGACCTATACTCAAGAAGCACGGCGGCGAGAGACCCTCCGGCAGCGGAGGGCGGCTGAAAAGAATGAGGGGAAGGCATCGGAAGCGGCTCCGGCGGCGTCTTTTTGGGCTTCGCTTCCCCGCCCGCTTACGGCTTTCAGCATATTATTATTCATCAACTTGAGTATGATTTTCGCCTGGTTCTTCATAGATCCCCAACTGCCGTTCTACGTGTTCGATGACCTGGGGTGGACGACGGCTCAATTTGGAATCTCGGTCAGCGTATACGGGTGGGCGTCTCTGTTGGGACAGACGGCTCTGGGGCAGTTGAGCGACCGGTTTGGCCGCAAGCCGATCATCATCGTGGGACTGCTGCTGCATGGGGCGCAGTACGTGGGTTTGATGTTGACCGACGGGTACGTGCTGCTCTTGATAGCTTTCATTCTGGCTGGACTGGGAGAAGCCCTGGTGCTGCCGGCCTTGAACGCCTCTTTCCTGGACATGACGCCAGAACAGCACCGAGCCAGGGTGATGGGAATCAAGACGGCGGCAGCTTCGCTGGGCAGCTTGTCGGCTCCGGCGTTGGTGATGGTCGTTATCCGCTACGTCTCTCCGCAAAGCGTGTTCACCACCTCCGCCGCGCTGATCGCCTTCACCGCGCTGCTGGTGTTGGTCGCTTTGCGATTGCCCAGCCGGGTGGCCGTTAAGGCAGCCGATCTGACCTGGGAGGCTTCGCAGGAAAGGACAATGGCGGCGCAGGCGTCGCTGCGAGGGGTGGTGTTGAGCGCGGGGACGGCGAGGAAGTTGAAGGAGGGGGGAGGAGGGAGATAGACAGGTATACAAGGGGGAGATGGTTTTTAACATCAGGACACGAAGAAAAACAAAAAACTTTCTAGCCACCGGACAGTTTAAGAAAAAAGGGGTGATCGGCATCGATTCTGCCATAAAATAAGTTTTCGAAAACTATTTTAGAAACGGAGTAATCAGATGCCGACCAACCACTTATATAATACCTGGATTCGACAAATTTTGGAATTGCATCCGGTTTGGACCGCGCTATGCCTTCTAGACCAGTTTTTGGGGTATGATTGGGATATAGACTATTAATCATGAGGAGTAGGAGGCAGCATGAAAACCATCGTTATCACCGGAAGCACCAAGGGGATCGGGTACGGATTGGCGGACTCGTTTCTGAAGTTGGGGTGTGAGGTTGTCGTCAGTGGGCGAGGGATGGAGGCGGTGGAGGCGGCCGTCGCTCAACTCTCCGCCGAGCATGACTCCGGCCGGATATTGGGCCAGCCCTGCGACGTGACCAACTTCGAGCAGGTTCAGGCTCTCTGGGATGCGGCGGCGGCAAAGTTCGGGAAGGTGGATGTCTGGATCAATAATGCCGGGCAGTCCCACCCTATCAAGGATTTCTGGACCCTGGATATTGCCTTGATGGATGAGATCGTCAAGACCAACCTGATCGGCAGCATGTACGGCTCTAAAGTGGCTCTCAACGGGATGCTGGCGCAGGGATTTGGGGCGCTCTATAACATGGAAGGGGCGGGCAGCACCGGGCGCATCCATCCTGGCATGATCCTGTATGGCAGCACCAAGCGGGGCGGAAATCTCCTGATCGCGGGGCTGGCGAAGGAATTGGAGGGCAAGCCCGTCATCGTGGGCGGACTCAGCCCGGGGATGGTGGTCACCGGCTTGGCTGACCGCCACCGCGCGGCCAACCCGGAGGGATGGGAGCAGACCAAGCGAATCTTCAACATCATCGGCGACCGGGTGGAGAATGTGACGCCCTGGCTGGCGGAACGTATCCTGGAGAACCAGAAGAACGGGGCTACGATAAGCTATATCAGCGGGATGAAGATCATGTGGCGCTTCCTCACCGCCCGGTTCAGCAAGCGGGATTTGTTCACGGAAGAGGAGGGGTAAAGGGGATTAAGGGGGGAATTGACAGATTGGTACAATTTTCTAATGCGTTTCTAACTCGTCCATGTTAGCATTGCTGCATGGACGAGTTGCATTAGGAAAGTATTGCGATGTATGAAGAAGATTTCATCAAGCGGATGATCCGCCAGGTCATGCAGGTGGTCGCCAATGTTGTGGTTGAGATTTTTGACCTGATCAAGGCCGAGAAGTTCGACAAGGCCTTGGCCTTGATCGCCCAAACCCGACAAGAGTTCCTGGGGCTGGATGAGATATTGATTCACCAACTTTCCGCCCAGCAATTGGCTGCCATGTTCAGCGTGGGCGATTTTGTGGATTCGGGCAAGCTGCTGGTGATGGCGCAGATGTTCAAGTTCGAAGGGGACGTGCACGCTTCCCAGAGCGAGGAGGAGGCGGAAGTCCAGGCCTACCTCATGGCCCTGGATCTCATGCTCATTATTGTTCAACTGACTGGCAGGCTGGATCTGGCGGAGGAATACACCAGCATCGAGGCGTTGGAAGACTTGTTGGAGGATCATCCTTTGCCGGAGGCGACGCTGGCGGGGTTGTTCTCGTATTACGAGGCGACGGGGCAGTACGACAATGCCGAAATGGCCCTCCTAGATTGGATAGACGCCAGCCCGCGCCCCGTTGACGCCCTCGCCGAGGGGATCAGATTTTACGAGCGATTGGAGGGGGTATCCGAGCATGACCTGGAGGCTGGAGGGTTGGGGCGCGAGGCGGTTGCCAAAGGCTTGGCTGAAGCGCTTGAAATGCAGAGGGATTTGGACAATTAGACCTTTTTTATCTACATACTTAAATGCAACTCTGGAGGGACGAATCAGGCGGGCGCGGTATAATGGGAGGCAACTGAAATGACGATTTATGACTCTCTCGCTGGCCTGAGCGCCAACGGCGCATCCGCCGCGCTGTGCGTCATCGTGCGCACCCAGGGGTCAACCCCCCGGCGGGTGGGCAGTAAAATGTTGGTCTTTTCCGACGGCCGCACGGAAGGCACCATCGGCGGCGGCGAGATGGAGAGCAAGGTCATCGCTGAGGCCCTGGAAGCTCTGGCCGAGGGGAAGCCCCGCCTGCTGGAATACAGCATGGTGGATCCCGGCCGCGGCGACCCCGGCGTGTGCGGCGGCACATTGGAGATATACGTGGAACCGGTGAATCCTGAACCAACCCTGGTGGTTGTGGGCGCGGGGCACGTGGGGAAGGCGGTCGCCCATCTGGCGAAATGGCTGGGCTTCCGGGTGGCGGTCTGTGATGACCGGCCCGAATTCTGCACCCCGGAGAACGTCCCCGATGCGGACGCTTATTATCCTGTCCCCTTGGAGGAACTGCCCCAGCAGATGAAAATAACGTCTTCCACCTATCTAGTGTTGACCACTCGCGGGGTGCCGCTGGACGTGGCCGGATTGCCCGCCATCATGGAACACCCGGCCGGATACGTGGGCGTGATAGGCTCCCGGCGGCGCTGGGAGACGACTCGCAAGCAACTCCTGGAAGCGGGCCTCCCGGAGGAGAAGTTGTCTCGCATCGCCTCTCCGATGGGCCTGGAGCTGAACGCCGAGACCCCGGAGGAGATCGCCCTGAGCATCATGGCGGAGATCGTGATGCTGCGGGGGGGCGGGGACGGCGAAAGGATGGGTAGTGAGGGTTGAAGGTTAGAAGGTTGAAAGTTGAACGTTGGAACGTTGGAACGTTTTAACGTAATTTGGAGAGATATGTGGAACGATTATTTTAGGGTGACGAGCATTGAGGATGCTTTGGAAATATTGGGGGAGGAGGGGGAGAGGGCGCGTATTGTGGCGGGGGGGACGGATTTGATGTTGGAGATGGAGCGGGGGCTTCGTCAGGGGATTGAGACTTTGATTGACGTGACCCGCGTGCCGGGTTTGGAGCGCATTACGCTGGACGAGGAGGGCTGGATACATTTGGGGCCGATGGCGACTCACAATCATTGTGTGGCTTCTGAGTTGGTCGTCAAGCGGGGTTTCCCGCTGGCGCAGGCGGCCTGGCAGGTGGGCGCGCCGCAGATACGCAACCGAGGCACGGTGGCCGGAAACCTGATCACCGCCTCGCCCGCCAACGACACCATCACCCCGCTGATGGCGTTGGGCGCAGTTGTCACGCTGCGTTCAGCGAGGGGTGAGCGGGTGATCCCCCTGGATAAATTCTACATCGGCGTGCGCCGGACAGTGATGCAGCCCGATGAAATGCTGGTAGACATCGCTTTCCCGGCGATGGAGGCCAACCAGCGAGGCATGTTCCTCAAGCTGGGCCTGCGCCAGGCGCAAGCTATTGCGGTCGTGAACCTGGCTGTGATGTTGACGATGGAGGGGGATAGTATCGAGAAAGCCTTCATTACGTTGGGCGCGGTCGCTCCGACCATAATCCATGCACCAGAGGCGGAGGCTTTCCTGGCGGGGCGGAAGCTGGATGAGGAGATCATCGCCCAGGCGGCGAAGTTGGCGCAGCGAACCGCCTCCCCGATTGACGACCTGCGCGGCTCGGCGGCCTACCGGAATGAGATGGTGGGCGTCTGCACGGTCCGGGCTTTGCGGGCATTAGCTCAAGGCACGGAACGGGAGGGCTTCCCCGCCGATCCAGTTTTGCTGTGGGGCGAGGCCTACACCGGCGAAGCGCCGAATTTGGAGGCTCGCCTGGAGCATACCGGCGACGCGCCGATCCAGACCCGCATCAACGGGGTAGATTTCACTTTCACCACCGGGCAGGACAAAAGCCTGCTGCGCCTGCTGCGAGAGGAGGCCGGGCTGGTGGGCAGCAAGGAGGGCTGCGCGGAGGGGGAATGCGGGGCCTGCACCGTGTTCCTGGATGGGATGGCGGTGATGGCCTGTTTGGTGCCCGCGCCCCGCGCCCACGGCGCCGAGATCATCACCATTGAAGGGCTGGCCTCGGAGGATGAACTGCATCCCCTCCAGCAGGCCTTCATTGACACGGGGGCGGTGCAGTGCGGCTACTGCACGCCGGGATTGATCATGTCCGGCGCCAAGCTGCTGGAAGAGCGCCCCCATCCGACGCATACCGAGGCCCAACAAGCCATAACCGGCAACCTGTGCCGCTGCACAGGCTACTATAAGATCGTGCAGGCTATCGAGCTTGCCGGTCAGGAGAAGAGGTGAACTATGGGTAAGTATTCCCAGTACGAGAGAAAAGGCCCAGAACGCCAATACGATATTCATCCCATCTGGCGGGGTATCGGATTTATGTTGATCATATTGATATTCATAATTTCCGTTGCCGCCGCAGCGTACTTTTCCGACGATTCTGTCGCGTCCCAGGAATGGGTGAGGCAGCTTCCCTATGCCCTCCGGCAATCCGTGACCGTGCCATTTGTTGATTACCGTATTACCCGGTTTGGCGTGAAGGTAATTTTCACCATTCTGTTCGCCATGGGGCTATATTCTTTTTTGGCGTTACTTTATGCGGTGATCTACCGGGTATTCGGCCCTCGGCGTTACCGCGATCCAGATGTGCCTCCCCAACGCCCCAAATACGTCAAGGCGCCCAGGAAGAAGAAGAAAAAGAGGCGTAGGTAATTAGGTGATCAGGTAATTAGGAATGAGGCGGATAGTCATATGCCATTCCAAGACACTAATTCGCCTGCCAAATGCTTACTGACTACTGACTACTGTCCACTGTCTACTGAAAACTCCCCATGGACCGAACTCCTCCTCGAACCCATTCGGAAAAGATCGAACTCTACCTGCGTACTTATTACTCCTTGCTGCGAACCAGCGCGGAAGTAAAGATACGCACCCTGGAGGAAACCCATGCCGGGACCAACTCTCTGCTGCACCAGGCGGCCCGGGAGCGGTATCCCGATATGTCGGCTTTCATATATTGCCTGCTGCGGCTGCCGTCTTGCATGCCGGAGGTGAGGCTGGTGGTGCTGGGGCAAAGCCCGGAGGTGTTCCGCAAGCAGGGTATCCCCGAGGTGGAGGCCTGGGAGCCGGTCTCTGCGCCGGCCCGGCGGCGGCGCTGTTTCTTCAACGGGAC
This sequence comes from uncultured Anaerolineales bacterium, assembly GCA_965370435.1. GTDB lineage: Bacteria > Chloroflexota > Anaerolineae > Anaerolineales > UBA11579 > CBDUUP01. The sequence goes on from CBDUUP010000087.1 coordinate 13,309, forward strand.
CGATACCCTGGCCTGCATGATCGCCAGCCGTTCGGACATTGACGACCTGGTCCCCATGCTGACCGCGTATCAGATCGAATGGAACAAGCTCCACAAGTCGCTGGAAGGGCTGCCCGAATCGGTAGACCTGGAGAAGGCGGGCGAGGACGAAGCCATGCAGAACACGCTGGCGGATACGCTGGGGATGTCCCTGGATGATCTGGAGAATTTGCGGCAGATTTGGGGTGAGGATTTTGGGGCCAATATCCAAAAGATCGCTTCTCGGCCCATCCGGTTGG
>CBDUUP010000088.1:0-13378 GCA_965370435.1 uncultured Anaerolineales bacterium
TAATCATACCTGGTGGCTCTTTTTTGGTTTTCCTGACAACATTTGCGTGCACACCGCCTGCCTCATGCTCCCCTTGTTTCTGTGTTTCCGTGTATAATCACCTTGAGAAGATTTATATACAATGTCTTTCTCGCTCACCACTCCGATAGCCGTCGAGATGATCCGGCAAAGAAGTTCAATAAAGGGAATACCTTGTCAGATACGATTTTGGTAGCGTTGATTGGTTTGGGGGGAGTAGCGTTAGGGACACTATTCGGATGGATTTTGAATTCTCGCTGGGAAATGAGTCGCGAGAGGAAAAAATATGCTCGTGAAGATATGCTTCAGTTGCGCATTTGTCTATTGAAACACCTTGAAATTCTGGAAACAGGGGGTAATTCTATGTATTACCATTCATGGTTGGAAGTAGTGATGGCTTGGGAAAAAGTAAGGATGCAAATTGGCAAGAACAGCTTGCACAAAGAATTAAGATCAATAATGGGGGTGTTACCTCAAGGAGAGATGGTAATGGGTCAGTTTAATTACCTTCAGGGTAATATACTGGAGGCGGTTAAGATAATAGACCAATCTCTCTTATAGGTATGTAGGATACATGCAAAAAACCAAAATTGGTTCTGGCTAAATTTTTATAAAGCAAAGTTGCCAAGTTGATCACCCTTCCGTTAAAATGCTTAGAGTTAGGACTTACGCACTTCAGAAACCTTGCGAAGGTTTTTTTGGAAATTATGACTGTATGCAAACGATTGTAAAGTATAAAATCACTTCATAAACAGAGAAACCTTCGCAAGGTTGCCATTAAATCTTTCAATTGCGTAAGGCCTAAGAGTGTTATAAAACATAATAACCATTGTGTAGTATTCTAGATGACGGCAATACCCTCCCCTCCCCCAGATGCTCTACCCCCAACCCCTCTTTCCCACATAGTGACGCCAACCATATCCCCAGCTTATCAAACGCCCAGCCCCAAGTCTAGCCCTCTGGCTGAAGGGCTGGCGCATTGACGGCTGCCTCATGCGCGCCCTGAGTTCTTATTTCCGGGTATCCTTTCCCCCTCTCCTTAAACCTGCAACCTTCAACTTTCAAACCTTCAACCCTCACTCCGGCCCGATGTGCGTCCCGGCGGGCAGCACCTTGTCCTTGGGGACCACCACAATGCCGTCCCGCACCACCCAGCTATCGTGATCTTCATTCGTGCCCCGGGGGAAAGGACGGATGACCACCCCTTCTCCCACACGGACGTTCTTGTCTATGATGGCGCCTTCGATATGGCAGTCGGGGCCAATGCCCAAGGGGATGCCGCCCGCCTGGGCGACGGTGGCGAGGGTGTCGTAGTAATCGGCGCCCATGAGGATGGTGTCTTTGATGCGGGCGCCGTCCCGCACCTGGCTGCGCAGGCCGATGATGGCGTGGTCAATTTTGGCCCGGTAAATGCGGCAGCCTTCGGCCAGCATCACGTCGCTCATAGTAGCGCCGTCCAGGATGGAGCCGGGCAGGAAGCGCGGGCGGGTGTAGATGGGGTCTTCGGGATCGTAGAAGTTGAAGGGCGGGTCTACGGTGGTCAGGCTGAGGCTGGTCTCGTAGTAGGAGCGGATAGTCCCGATGTCGGCCCAGTAGCCGTCGAAATCGTACCCGTAAACGGCGTAGGATTGGATGGCCGCAGGGATCACCTCGCCGCCGAAATCGTCGTAGGTTGTCCCTTCCAACATTTCTATTAACACATCGGTGTTGAACAAGTAAATGCCCATCGAACCCAGATAGGGATGTTCAGGGTCGTCCCGGCTCACGAAGGTTTCCAGGATTTGGGGATCATCGGGTTTTTCGGCGAAGTCGGTGATGGTCCCCTGGGAATCGCTCTTGAGGATGCCGAAGCGGGAGGCCTCCTCCCTGGGGACCGGCTGCACGGCCACGGTGATGTCGGCGCCCTTCTCCCAGTGGAAGGCGGCCATTTTTTCATAGTCCATCCGGTAGAGGTGGTCGCCCGCCAGGACCAGGACGTACTTGGCTTCGGTGGCCTGGATTTCGAGGAGCTGCTTGCGCACCGCGTCGGCGGTGCCCTGGTACCAATCGGCGCTCTGGGGAGTCTGCTCGGCAGCCAGAATTTGCACCCAGCCCCCGTGGAACCGGTCGAAGAGATAGGTCTGTGAGATGTGGCGGTGCAGCGAGACCGACTTGAACATGGTCAGCACGGCGATGCGGTGGATGCCCGCGTTGATGCAGTTGCTGATGGGGATGTCGATCAGGCGGTATTTGCCCGCCATAGGCACGGCGGGCTTGGCCCGCAGTTGGGTGAGGGGGTGCAGGCGTTTGCCCTGCCCTCCGCCCATGATGACGCCCAGGATGTCGTTGGCGCTTGGCATAGAGAGTCTCCCGGCAAGTTTACTGGAATAGTTTAGGACTTACGCAATTGAAAGATTTAATGGCAGCCTTGCGAAGGTTGTTTGGAAAAATGAGTGATTTTGCCCTCGAGAACTGATTTTTCAATAAGTTTGAAGCCTGAGCAACCTTCGCAAGGTTTAGGGCGACTCTTCGATTGAGCCTTGACAGACTACTAGGTGATTTTATACTTTACAATCGTTTGCATACAGTCATAATTTCCAAAAAAGCCTTCGCAAAGTTTCTGAAGTGCGTATGTCCTATGTTATATCCCTATGATACATCCAGGCGGGACAAGTTGCAAGGCGAAGAAGTTTTTATCTTGTAGACAAACTATACCGGAAATTGAGCCTATTGGCAATACTGCATTTGCATAGGTTGAGTTTGGTTCTTTTGATCCCTCGCTTGCCTCCGCGCTCTATCCCAATTCCCCTCTTGACAAACTCTCCGATCTAGTATACAATTGTACAATGATACACTGATACAATATCAATAAGGAAAATATCATGGACTTTGACTTTAGCGAATTGACTCCCTACATCCCCCTGCTCATCCCGATTCTCCTCATCCAGTTGGGTTTGGTGATCGCCGCTTTACTGGACCTGCGCAAACAGACCGCCCTGCGCGGCCCCAAGTGGATGTGGGTGGTCATCATCATATTTGTCAACCTCATCGGCCCCATTATTTATTTTGTGGTTGGCCGGGAGGAGGAATAGCGTGGGCGCCAACGAGGCCGCCATCCGCTGCCAGAACCTGGGCCGCACCTACGGCGAGGTGGAGGCATTGAAGACTCTCGACCTGGAGATCCCCGCCGGAACCGTCTTCGGATTCCTGGGGCGCAACGGGGCCGGGAAGACCACCACCATCCGCCTGCTGACCGGCCTGGCCCACCCCACCACCGGGTCGGCCTGGGTGGCGGGCGTGGAGACCGCCAACGGCGACAGCCTGGCCCGGGAGAAATTTGGCTACCTGCCCCAAGACCCGGCTTTCTACGCCTGGATGACGCCGGTCGAATTCCTCGATTACGTGGGGCGGCTCTTCGGCCTGGAGGATAAGGCCCGCAAGCGGCGAATAGACGAACTGCTGGAACTGGTCGAGTTGAAAGACGCCGCCCGGCGGCGCATCGGCGGATTTTCGGGCGGGATGCACCAGCGCATGGGCATCGCCCAGGCCCTCATCCACGAACCCCCGGTGTTGTTCCTGGACGAACCCACCAGTTCCCTGGACCCCGCCGGGCGTTACGAAGTGTTGGACTTGATCGCCAGCCTGCGCGGGGTGGTGACGGTTTTCCTCTCCAGCCACATCCTGCAGGACGTGGAGCGGATCTGCGACACCATCGGCATCATCCACAAAGGGGAACTGCTGCTGGTCGCCGGGCGGGAGGAGTTGCTGAACCGCTACGCCGTCAACGCGGCCCGCCTGGAGATTGACCCCGCCGGATTGCCCCTCTCGCCGGATTTCGTCGCCCAATTGCAGGCCCAGCCCTGGGTGGAGCAAGTGACCGAGGAACAGGACACGCTGCGGGTCGCCGTCTCCGACCTGGAACAGGGCAAGCGCGCTCTGCTGCCTCTGGTGGTTGAACATGGGGTGTTGCTGTCCGGCTATGAGTGGGTGCGCCCCACGCTGGAAGAAGTCTTCCTGAGGATAAGCGCTTAGATGACTACATTACTTTATTGCCTCTCGATTGTGCTGATGATTTCGCTGCCGGTGGTTGTGGCGATCCTGCTGCGCCGCCGTTTCCGTACCCTGTGGCTGATGTTTGTGGTGGGCGTGTTGACCTTCACCGTCTCGCAAGTCTTCCACATCCCTTTCAATAACTGGCTCACCGATCTCGGCCTGCTGCCGGAGGGTGGAAGTTTGGCCGGGCCGCCCCTCTGGCAGACGGCCCTGATCCTGGGCCTGTCGGCGGGGGTCTTCGAGGAATTGGTCCGGGCCGGGGGATTCTGGCTCTTGAAACGCTATCGCCGCTTTGAAGATGGCGTGATGATGGGGCTGGGACACGGCGGGATTGAAGCGATGGTGTTCGGCGGCGTGCTGACCGCCGCTTCGATCAGCGAATTGCTTTTCCTCCAGGGCGTGGACTTGAACACGCTGGGCCTCTCCCCGGAACGACTGGCCGCGCTGAGCGGCCAAATAGAATTGTTCGCCGCCTCTCCCTGGCTGGCCGCCGCGCCTCTGTTGGAACGAGGTCTCGCCATGACCGCCCAGGTGATCTTTTCCCTGCTGGTCTGGCGGGCCTTCCAGCGGCGCAACGTTCTCTATTTGCTGGCTGCCATTGGGTACCACGCCGCGATTGACGGCGTCGCCGTGTACGTTCTCATGCAGACTGAAAAAGTCTGGTTGGTGGAAGCCGTCTTCCTGGTTTCGATATTGCCGGGTTTGGTCTGGCTGTGGCGCACCTGGCCTCGGAAAGCTGACCGGGAACCCCATCCGGTCCCGCTGGTCTCCACCGAGTGGAGAGCCTTCTTCACCGCCCTGCGCAAGGAACTGCTCCAGCAGTGGCGGACCAAACGCCTATTGGTAGTGCTGGTCGTATTCGTTCTGTTCGGCCTGATGTCGCCCCTGATCGCCAAGTTCACCCCTGAAATTCTGGGGAGCCTGGAGGGCGCCGAGATGTTCGCCGACCTGATCCCCACTCCCACTGCGGCGGACGGGATGGCCCAATACGTCAAGAACCTGACCCAGTTCGGGTTCATCATCGCTTTGCTGCTGGGGATGGGCGCGGTGGCGGAGGAGAAAGAGCGCGGCACGGCCCCCATGATCTTGAGCAAACCCATGCCCCGCTGGGCTTTTGTGCTGAGCAAGTTCACCGCCCAGGCCCTGGTCTACGCTCTGGGGTTCGGGATCGCTTCTCTGGGCGCTTACTATTACACCCTGATCTTGTTCGGCCCCTTTGATTTTGGCGCCTTCATGTTCATGAACCTGCTGCTTCTGCTCTGGCTGTTGACTTTCGTGGCCGTCACCATGCTGGGCAGCGTCCTGGGGAACACCACCGGATCGGCCGCGGGGATCGGTCTGGTTGGGGCGGTGGTCTTGCTGCTGGCCGGGTCTTTGCCCCGGGTGGGCGCGCTGGCCCCCGGCGGGCTGGTGGCCTGGGCCAGCCAGTTGGGCGCCGGAATGACCGAGATTCCTGCCAATGGGGGCGCGGCGGCGATGGCGGTGGTCATAATTCTGGTGGGATTGATCGCTGCGGTGGGCGTTTTTGAGAACCAGGAGTCGTAGATTTCTGTCCCAAGCAGCCTCAACCGGTAGAATTTTCATAAAAAACGCCGCCGTTCTGCATGAACGGCGGCGTTTTGGGTTGTTTTTTGGAACGTTTGGCGCTTGACTTTGGCCTCTAAAAAGCGTACTCTATAGACAGCGGCGAATGGCAGCGAGGTTTCACGTGAAACCTCCCCAGGTCTAGGCCGCAGAGAAGAGAAGATTCACTACGCCTTTTGGGAGGGATGCTATGAACTCTATCGCCCCCGGCCGCGCGGCCAACCGCGTTGGCTCCTTTCGACGACTTTGGGGGATCTTGTCGGTTTTGCTTGCGGCGGCGCTGGCGATAACGAGCTGCAGCCCAGTCTCACCGCCGGAAGAAGAAGCCACTCTGATCGTTTTCGCCACGCCTGAAGGGGAGGAGACTCCCATTAGGGTAACTGTCAAACCGGCGAGACCTGACGAACTGCAAAGGGAAGACACCCTGGTCATCTGTATGGGTTCTGAGGCGGACACGCTCTATCCTTACGGCGGCTCGATGCTGGCGGCTTCCGTCATCCAGGATGCTATATGGGACGGGCCGATTGATAACGTTTCCTTTGGCTACCAGGCCGTCATCCTGGAGAAGATGCCCAGCCTGGCGGATGGCGACGCCGTCATCCAGGCGGTGACTTTGAGCGAGGGGGATATTTTCTCGAACGTCTTCCAGGATGTCGGAGTCCTGGAAGAGGGCTTGCACTACCTGCCCAGCGGCTGCAATAGCGACGCCTGCGCGGTGGAATACACCGGCGGCGAGGTGGTGATGGACCAGATGAGGGTGACCTTCAAGCTGCTGCCAGGTCTGACCTGGTCGGATGGAGAGCCGCTGACGGCCTATGACTCAGTTTATTCTTATGAGTTGTGGAGCAATCCCTATAACCCTGGAGGACATCAATATGATTATCGTGTCCAGTCTTACGAAGCCTTAGATGAATTGACTGTTCAATGGGTGGGGCTTCCTGGTTTCCTGGACCAAACTTACTTCCTCAATTTCTGGCAGCCGCTCCCCGAACATATCTGGGGAGAATACACTTCATCGGAGCTAGTGGAAGCGGAAATATCCTCCCGCACGCCGATGGGCTGGGGGCCGTACATTCTGGATGAATGGGTGAATGGCGAAGCGGTCTACGCCCACCGGAACCCCAACTACTTCCGCGCTGAGGAGGGATTGCCTCACTTTGAGTACCTGGTATTTAAATTCACCGGCGAGAATTCCAACGCCAATATTGCCGCTTTGCTCTCCGGGGAGTGTGACGTAGCTGATCAGGGCGCCCACTTGGATGACATATCTGACCTGCTGCTCACATTGCAAGATGCCGGTCAAGTCGCCGCCCACTTCGTCACCGGCACGGTTTTCGAGCACGCCGACTTTGGCATAAATCCGGTCTCCTACGACGATGGCTACGACCCCGCGGTTGACCGCCCGGATTTCTTCGGCTACGTGCGCACCCGTCAGGCCATCGCCATGTGCATGGACCGCCAGGCGGTGGTGGATGTGGTGATGTTCGGGCAGTCGGTGGTAATAGACAGCTATCTCCCGCCGGAACACCCGCTTTTCAATCCCAGAATGGCCCGTTATCCTTTTGATCCCGCGGCTGGGTCAGCGCTGTTGGATGAGGTGGGCTGGATAGACCACGACGAGATTCCGGCCACCCCCCGCGTCGCTCTGGGCATCCCCGGCGTCCTTAATGGCACGCTACTGGAGTTTTATTATTGGACCACCACCGCCACCCAACGCCAGGAGGCCTCCCAGATATTGGCGGCTTCGTTGGCAGAATGCGGCGTTAAGGCCAACCTGGAGTATTGGGTCTCGGGCGAGTACTTCGCCGATTTCCCGGACGGGCCGATCTTTGGGCGCAGGTTCGACATGGGCCAGTTCGCCTGGCTGACCGGCGTGGAGCCGCCTTGCGATCTATGGATGACGCTGGGACTCCCCGGCGAGCCAGACTTGACTATCGGCGAGGTTCCCTGGCTGGCTGAGGCCATGGGGCCAGACGCCGATCTGGACGCGCCTGCTTTTCCTTATGGTGGCGGCGGCTGGAACAATCCGGGCTACGCTAACCCAGAGTTTGACGCAGCATGTGAGGCTGCCATGTCCCAACTGCCCGGACAAGAGGGCTACGAGTTCTATCACTGGGAAGCGCAGCGCATCTTCGCCGAGGACTTGCCCATCATCCCCCTCTACCTGCGCCTGAAGCTGGCCGCAACCCGGCCTGATTTCTGCGGCTTCATCATGGACCCCACCGCTAACAGCGAGATGTGGAATATTGAAGAGTTTGGTTATGGTTCACACTGTGATTGATTGGAGGAAGAAACGATGAAAAGAAATAAAGTTTTCTCACTAAGAGTAAGTCTGACTATTCTATTGGCGATGGTATTTTTGATAACGAGCTGCAGCCCAGTCCCACCGCCTGAAAAAAAAGTCACCCAAATCGTTTACGTTACCTCAGCGTTGGAGGAAACGCCTATTGTGGTGACGGTCATACCGCCGACCCCCGAGGAACCGCCTGAGGATGACACCCTGGTCATCTGCATGGGTTCAGAGCCGGACACGCTCTATCCCTATGGCGGCTCCATGCTGGCGGCTTCTACCATCAAGGAATCTATCTGGGACGGGCCTTATGACACCAATTCATTCGGGTACCAGGCGGTCATCCTGGAGAAAATGCCCAGCCTGGCGGATGGCGACGCCGTCATCCAGACGGTGACGGTGAGCGCGGGGGATACCTTCTCGGACGCCTTCCAGGATGTTGGAACCCTGGAAGAGGGCATGCTCTACTTGCCCAGCGGCTGCCAGAGCGATGCCTGCGCAGTGGAATACACCGGCGGCGAGGTGGAGATGGACCAGATGACGGTGACCTTCAAACTGCTGCCAGGCCTGACCTGGTCGGATGGAGAGCCGCTGACCGCCTATGACTCGGTCTATTCTTTTGAATTAGAGAGATCCCCCGATACACCTAATGGAACCTACACCGGTAATAATTACGACTTGTCCTACGAAGCTCTAGATGAATTGACCATCCAATGGGTGGGAATTCCTGGCTACTTAGACTCGACCTATTTCCTCAACTTCTGGCAGCCGTTTCCTGAACACATCTGGGGAAAATACACCGCATCGGAGTTAGAAGAAGCAGAAGTGTCCTCCCGAACACCGATGGGCTGGGGGCCTTACATTCTGGATGAATGGGAGCAGGGCGAAGCGATCTACGCCCACCGGAATCCCAACTACTTCCGGGCCGATGAGGGGCTGCCCCGCTTTGAATATCTGGTATTTAAATTCACCGGCCAGGGTTCAAACGCCAATATTGCCGCTTTGCTCGCCGGGGAGTGCGACATGCTTGACCAGGGCGTGCACCTGGATGAGCAAGCCGAACTGCTGCTTACACTTCAAGATGCTGGTCAAATCAACGTTCATTTCGCTACCGGCACGGTCTTCGAACACGCTGATTTCGGTATTCACCCGGTCTCCTACGATGATGGCTACGACCCCGCCGTTGACCGCCCCGATTTCTTCGGGGACGTGCGCACCCGCCAGGCCATCGCCATGTGCATGGACCGCCAGGCGGTGGTGGATGTTGTGTTGTTTGGGCAGTCGGTGGTCTTGGACAGCTACCTCCCCCCGGAACACCCGCTCTTCAATCCCAATGTGGCCCGTTATCCTTTTGATCCCGCGGCTGGGGCTGCGCTGTTGGAAGAGGTGGGCTGGCTGGATGACGACGGCGACCCGGTCACCCCCCGCCTTGCACAGGGCATCCCCGGCGTCCCTGATGGCACGCTGCTGGAGTTCAACTACTGGACGACCACAGCCACCCAACGCCAACAGGCTACCCAGATCCTAGCGGCTTCCCTGGCGGAGTGCGGGATCAAGGTCAACCTGGAGTATTGGGTTTCGGGCGAATACTTTGCCGACGGCCCGGATGGCCCGCTCTTTGGCCGCTACTTTGACATGGGCCAGTTCGCCTGGCTCACCAGCGTTCTGCCGCCCTGCGATCTATGGATGACATTGGGCCTTCCCGGCGAAGCGGACCTGACCGTTGGCGAGGTTCCCTGGCTGGCCGAGGCCCTGGGGCCGGACGCCGACCTCGACGGGCCTGCTTTTCCTTATGGCTGGGGCGGCTGGAACAACCCGGGCTACGCCAATCCGGTTTATGATGAGGCTTGCTTGAGCGCCCTCTCCCAACTGCCCGGACAGGAGGGCTACGAATACTATCACATGGAAGCGCAACGCATCTTCGCTGAGGAATTGCCCATCATCCCCCTCTACCTGCGCCTGAAGCTGGCCGCCACCCGCCCGGATTTCTGCGGCTTCATCATGGATCCCACCGCTAACAGCGAGATGTGGAATATTGAGGAGTTTGGGTACGGTTCGCATTGTGAGTGAATCCATTACGCTAAAGATATAATTGGTAAGTGGGTCAGTTTTCATTGAACCAATATTTCAGCGCTTACGTAATATAAATGAGAGGATTTCGTAAGCGCCGCTCACTTTAACAAGTCAGTTTACTAAATGCCAAGGAGAAGAGAAGATGTTCAAGATAGATTTATATAGAATCTTAGCAGTGTTCGTGGCTGCGTCCCTCCTAATCACCGCTTGCAGCGCGACGCCGATCACACCGCTGACCGGAACGCCTATCCAGGTCGAGACCACCGCCACGGTCAGGGTGACCGACACACCCCTGGCGTTGACGGTGACGCCGAGCGACACCGTTGAGCCTCCGCCGGACACTCTGGTGATCTGCATGGGCCAGGAGCCGGATAGCCTATATCCCTATGGCACTAACATGCTGGCGGCTTCATCCGTCCAGGAGGCCATCTGGGACGGGCCGATTGATTCCAATTCCTTCAGTTACCAGCCGGTGATCCTGGAGAAGCTGCCCAACCTGGCTGATGGCGACGCCGAAATCCGTACGGTGATGGTGAGCGAGGGAGATACTATATCGGACGCTAACCAGGATATAATGCCCCTGGAAGAGGGTGTTTTATATTTGCCCAGCGGCTGCCAGAGCGACCCCTGCGCGGTGGAATACACCGGCGGTGAAATAGAAATAGACCAGATGGTAGTGACCTTCAAACTGCTGCCGGGCTTGACCTGGTCGGATGGAACCCCGCTCACCGCCCACGACTCGGTTTATTCATTCAACCTCAATGCGGACCCAGACACCCCGGCGGGGACATTTGGTGTGGACCGCACTGATTCCTATGAAGCCCTGGACGATTTGACCGTCCAATGGGTGGGGTTGCCTGGATACATGGACTCCACCTACTTCCTCAATTTCTGGACGCCCTACCCCGAACACATCTGGGGGGAGTTCACTGCCAAAGAACTGGTGGAAGCTGAGGAATCCTCCCGGACGCCGATGGGCTGGGGGCCGTATATTCTGGATGAATGGGTGGAGGGGGAGGCGATTTACGCCCACCGGAATCCAAACTACTTCCGGGCCGATGAGGGCCTTCCCCACTTTGAGTATCTGGTTTACCGGCTTGAATCGTCCAGTTCTTGTGCCAGCGTAGCGATCTCTGGCGAATGTGATGTTGTGGATCAGACCTCTCACTTAGATGATCAAGCTGAACTGTTAATCGAATTGCAAAACGCTGGTGTGTTTGCCGTTTACTTCGTTACCGGCACGGTCTTTGAACACGCCGACTTTGGTATCCACCCGGTCTCTTACGATGATGGCTATGACCCTTCCGTTGACCGCCCCGATTTCTTCGGCGACGTGCGCACGCGGCAGGCCATCGCCATGTGCATGGATCGCCAGGAGGTAGTGGATTCGGTGATGTTCGGGCAATCCATCGTTTTACATAGCTATCTCCCGCCGGAACACCCGCTCTTCAACCCCAATGTGGCCCGTTATTCTTATGATCCCGCGGCTGGGTCAGCGTTATTGGAAGAAGTGGGCTGGCTGGATGACGACGGCGACCCGGCTACGCCCCGCGTCGCTCAAGGCATCCCTGGTGTTCCCGATGGTACTCCACTAGAGTTTAATTATTGGACTACTACGGCCACTCAGCGCCAACAGGCAACCCAAATCTTGGCGGCTTCGTTGGCGGTATGTGGGGTCAAGGTCAACCTGGAGTATTGGGTATCAGGGGACTACTTCGCCGATGGCCCGGAAGGGCCGCTGTTTGGACGCAAGTTTGACATGGGCCAGTTCGCCTGGCTGACTGGTGTGCAGCCGCCCTGCGACTTGTGGATGACGCTGGGGCTTCCCGGCGAGCCAGACCTGACCATCGGAGAAGTGCCCTGGCTGGCGGAGGCCCTGGGGCCGGACGCCGATCTCGAAGAGCTTGCTTTTCCTGAGGGCTGGGAAGGCTGGAACAACCCGGGCTATGCCAACCCAGCGTATGACGCCGCGTGCGAGACGGCTATGTCGCTGCTGCCAGGACAGGAGGGCTACGAGTTCTATCACTGGGAAGCTCAACGCATCTTCGCTGAGGATCTGCCCATCATTCCTCTGTATCTACGCCTGAAGCTGGCCGCCACCCGCCCGGACTTCTGCGGCTTCATCATGGACCCCACCGCTCGGAGTGAGATGTGGAATATCGAGGAGTTTGGGTACGGCTCGCATTGTGATTGAATGTGAGTGAGATGAGATATTGAAAATGAACAAGGTTCATGCAAATACACTCATGGCCGTTATCCTGGCTGCGGCCCTCATCATTACCTCTTGCGGCGCGCCTCCGACTGCGACGCCTACCCAGATTGAGGGTACCGCCACAGTCGGCGTGACTGAAACACCCATCGTCCTGACGGTGACGGCCAGCGCGACACTTGAGCCTCCTCCGGATACCCTGGTGATCTGCATGGGACAAGAGCCAGACACTCTGTATCCGTATGGCGGTTCGATGCTGGCGGCGGCTTCTATCCAGGAGGCTGTCTGGGACGGCCCGTTCGACACCAATTCATTCGGGTACCAGGCTGTCATCCTGGAGAAGCTGCCCAGTCTGGCAGATGGAGATGCCTTACTTGAGGTGGTGACAGTTAGGGAAGGTGACATGGTGGCGGGAGCCAATGATGATGTGGCAGCCCTCGAATCTGGTATGCTGGTGAAACCTAGCGGATGCAATCTCCTGGATTGCGCGGTTGAATACGAAGGGGGCGAGATCAATATGGACCAGATGACCGTCACTTTCGCCCTGCTGCCCGGGCTCAAATGGTCGGATGGAACCCCCCTCACCGCCCACGACTCGATTTATTCATTCAACCTCAATGCCGACCCCGACACCCCGGCGGGAAAATTTACTGTAGAGCGCACATTTTCTTATGAAGCTCTGGACGATCTCACTGTCCAGTGGGTGGGGCTGCCTGGATACATGGACTCCACTTATTTCCTTAACTTCTGGCAGCCCTACCCTGAACACATTTGGGGCCAGTTCACTGCCAAAGAACTGGTGGAAGCGGAGGAATCCTCCCGTACACCGATGGGTTGGGGGCCATACGTGATTGATGAGTGGGTGGAAAGCGAGTACATTCTGGCACACAAGAATCTAAATTACTTTCGCGCGGATGAGGGGTTGCCGCGGTTTGATACCCTGGTCTTTAAACTTATCGGCGAAAACTCCAGCAGCAACACCAGCCCACTAGAGATTCTATCCGGCGATTGTGACCTCCTTGACCAAACCAATCATCTTGATGACCAATCCGAACTTCTCTTAAATTTAGAGATAGCCGGTCAAGTCACCGCTCACTTCGTCACCGGCACGGTCTTCGAGCACGCCGACTTCGGCATCCACCCGGTCTCCTACGATGATGGCTACGATCCCG
>CBDUUP010000089.1:0-13336 GCA_965370435.1 uncultured Anaerolineales bacterium
CAAATTCAACATATCAACCTGCACCATTAACACCTCTCCAGGCTCAACAAAATCCGACCTGAGCATCAACCACTGGAACAAACCTAATAACGCGCTGCTGATAACCCCCATAACGACAACGCGTAAATCCAAACTCAGGGTGTTGATCCCATACCACCCCACCCCCCACCCAACCATCCAAGCCAACGTAGTCGCCCCCACCCACTCCAGCCAGAAGCCAATCTTTTGTCGTTTATTTTCAAGTTTCATCGCTTCCTCCTACGCTTCTATATCGGGGACGCTCCAGAATGGATATCATCCATATTGAAGTAGATACCTCCAGTTTGGTGTGTTAATGATAACCGATTTTGCCAATTATGGAGGTTTCAACAATCCTAATCGCCTGTCAGGAAAACTAATTTCATTTTGCGGACTCCTATCACCATCCTACTTCCCATATCCCGGCAGCGGCCAGAGCTGCACCTCATCGCCCACCCCTACGGCCAATAATTTCCCATCTGGCGAAAAAGCCAAGACCTTTATATTAAAATTCCGGTCGCCGGAATATGCCTCGATCTTGGCAATGAGGCCATTGTCCGAGACCCGCCACACCCAGGCATTAGAAGCCGCCCCCATCGCCACCCGGCTCCCGTCCGGCGAAATGGTCAGGGCAATGAACCAACGGTCAATCTCCTGATCAACGGTCGCCAATTGAAAAAATTCACCTCCCCGATACAAATACAAACCGTCAATCCCAAATATCGCCGCCACCAGATTGCCATCGGGAGTATAAACCATCTCCGGTCTATGGAATACCCCTCCCAATGCCGCGCTCCAATTTTCAGAAAAGCTCACCGCCCCGCTGGACACATCCCAGACCTTCAAGGTCCCATCCAACGACCAGCTTGCCAACGTCGTCCCATCCGGGGAAAAGACCAACTTGACCACAACGTCTCGATGGCCTTCCAACTTGTCCAAAAGCTTCCCATCCGCCACCCGCCATAGATGGATAGTTCTCTCCTGTGCGGTCGCCAGGATCCGCCCATTGGGCGATATTCCCCCATAGACTTCCCCCGCTCGGCGCACCAACTGCCAATTCTCCACAGCATACATGTCAATAGTATTTTCCACGCTGCTGCTGGCTATCAGCCAGGTAGCATCCCCCGAAAATACGAGAGATTGATATCCTCTCAGATTAGCAAAGTTGATCCTGGTAATCAACATGCCGTCTGTCATAGACCACAATCCTCCCATCCTTTCCGTGACCCTCGATTCTAATAACCAGGCCCCATCCGGGGAAAATACCAAATTATTAACCTCTCCATCACCGCCTCTCTCCAACTTCGCCAGACAGCCACTGCGCTGGAGAACGACGTCCACCCAACCGCAAGGGTTGATCTCGGTGGCCGCCGCATAAAGCAGCAATATCGCCACAAAAAGGATCAGAATGACCATCCCATAGACGTTTCTGCGCCGCGGTTGAGTGGTCTCCTCAAACACAAAATCAGTTTCCGGTTGAGAATCCAAATGAATCTGGCGCACCAATAAAGCCAGAGGAATGCTCAATATCGCGCTGCTGAGGCCCCCCAACACCAGAGGGAATTGGACCTGGCCGAACACCCCCAGCATCTCTGCTCGGGTGATGAAATCCAGCCCCATTTGATGCAACAGAATCCTGATGAAAAAAAATCCAATCAGGAAGAAACCCAACATGAAAGGGATCCTCTGCCAAGTATTGTCTTGTTCCTCCTCCACCGCCTCCCCAATCAAACCGTACAAACTGTCCAATTGCACACCCGCCGGAATGAAGACCAGGAAGAACATCACCGCCCCAAAAGCTTCAAATAAAACCAGCCCCGCAATACTAACCCAGAGAATGATGAACCCAAGATAGGTCTGGTAATACCGTTCGGCTTTCCCTGTCAAGGTTGGAACCCCTTCGGGTCCGGCAGCTCTCACCACCATAGCCCGCAGCGCTAGACCGTGCAACCCCCACACAAATAAATTCACCGCGACCCCAAAAACCATCACCCGCAGATCAACGCTCAAAGTCTGAAACCCATAGCGCACCGCCAACCAGCCCAATACCCAGGCCGCCATATTCATCACAAATGGCGGCAGCCAATAACTGGCCAGGGAATGATTGATCGAAAGGGCTTCTTTGGGCGCTTGGATTCTAGCTCGCTGGCTCTCCTCGGCTGGGTCCACAATACTCTGGGGAAGTCCGGCCATAAAGAGGGTCAGCGGAATCCCGGTGATCAGACTGCCGCCCCCTCCCACGAGCAGTGGCAGCCAGATCGAGTTGACCAACTGTTGAAATAACCCGCTGTTCTCACCCAGAGCGCTGAACGTCTCCCCGCCCAGGACAAACATGATCCCCAAGACCAATAGGATTATCATCCCTCCACCCAGATCCAACCGCCCTAACCTGACCCGCTTCCGCACCGGCCGGACGGAGATGAAAGCGATCAACAAGACCAACACCAACCAGGTCGCGCTCCAGGCCAGGGTCAGGCCAAAAGCCCACAACGCCAACCAGGATAGGGTGAGACCATAATAAGCATAAAGCGCCAGTCTGGCCGGGCCTTTCACCAACACCCTCCCCTCTTCATTCAATATCTCCTTGAAAAGCGGCCCCATCACCACCCCTTGGGCCAAAGCAACCAGCGCGCCAACCGCCACGCCGGTCAGCCCAGCCCCCATACTATCCAGGTCAGCCTGAAAAAGGTACCGGGCGATCCCCCACCCAATCACCCAGGCCAGAGTGTTCGCGCCCACCCAACGCAGCCAAAATCTTAACCAGTCCGTCGAAGTTCTGTTAGCATTCATGGTATTCCCTTAACAAACGCCAGGGACCCGCAATTCCTTCACTGATTCAACGTGGAGGCAAACGAAAACCGTGCAACCGCCCCATTATACCGCTGCACAGCCCAACCTGCAAAAATGTAGTCTTATCTAAATAAGACATTATTCACCTAAGAAAGATACCAGTAAAAAAGACACCCCCAACAAATCATCCGCGATCCCCAACTTGCAACTTGCACACACGCAACCTGCCAACCTTCAACCTTTCCACCTTCAACCCTCTCCCGCATCCTCCAAATCCACCCGCACCCTCACCGCAAAATTTCCGCTCATGATCTGCAAGTCTTCCGGCAAGTCCACATCCAGCGCCAAAGAGAGTAAATCACACACGATAAGCTCCGCCCCTGCGGCCTTGGCCCTTTCGCAGTGATGTTGAAACGATCCCGGGCCGAAGTCATACTCGATCAATCCCGGCGGGTTGACCAGCAAAGCATTGGTGCCCTCCTCGTGGCGGTCCGGCGCTATGACGACCACCGGCGGCTCCTGGCCTTTATCCAGCATGGCCTGAATATCTTCCGGCTGGATGAGGGGCAGGTCTGCGGGAAGGATCAGCACACCCCGGCTGGCGGCGTATGCCTGGGCGACGATGGTCGCCCGTTCCAGCGCCACATTGAGCTGTGGCGCGCCGTCTTCTCGCACCGTGCGAGCGCCATGTTCCCGCGCCAGGGCCAGCGCAGCCGGGTCTCGGCTGACAACCAATACTTGCTCGATCTGAGGAATGCCGGTTAGGGTTTGAACAGTATGTACCAGTAATCTTCGGTTAAGTTCTAGACGTTCTTCTTCGGATAGCACCTCCGCCAGGCGTGACTTGCCCCGGCGCAAATGTTTTACAGGGACTATCGCCCACATGGTCATGGATGGTTTATTTTTCCTTTCTGCTTTTTGATAATGATACCACTAATATTTGGAGCAAGCTCCAAGTAGAATTTTACCTTATCTAGTCTCTTTATAACATTACAGATTTATTAGGAAACTCGTTCAAGCTCCCTTTCCTAATAAAGTGGTCTCCGCAAAAGACAGCATTTCACCGGCCAACCTCTCCCGATCCTTGGTAGTCTTCATCAACGTGTTGGTCGCCATTGGTCGGATGCCCAGGTCACGGATGGCCTCAAGCTGTTCAACGTCAACCTGGTCGAAGACAAACCCAGACAACAATTCGCCATAATGTCCGGCCACCGCCCGCGCCGAGGGTTCGATACTCAACTCGACGTACATTTTGGCCGCCGGGCCTTTGACCGCCTCCCCGCCAATGATGGGCGAGACCGCCACAACCGTTCGCCCATCCAACGCCTCCCGGATGCCGGGAATCGCCAGAATCGGATCCACGCTCACCCAGGGATTGGAAGGACAGATGACGACCAATTCCGCCGCCTGGATGGCCTCCATAACGCCCGGCGCGGGCTTGGCCTGCTCCACCCCCTCAAAGCGGAACCCGGACACCTTCGGCTCGCAGCCTCGCTTCACGAAGTACTCCTGAAATGGAAGTTCGCCTTCATCCGTGTAGACCCGGGTGGGGATAGGATCGTCGCTCATGGGCAGCACCGTCGGCCTGACGCCCCAGACGCGACAGAAATCTCGGATGATCTGGCTGAGCGTCTCCCCGGCTTTCAGGCGGCGGGTGCGGTCCAAATGCATGCCCAGGTCGCGGTCCCCCAGCCGGAACCAGTCGGCTCCCCCCAACCGGCTGAGCGTCTCCATAGCCTGCCAGGTCTCGTCGGCTCGGCCCCAGCCCATCTCCGGGTTGGCGATCCCCGCCAGTGTGTAGCAAACCGTGTCCAAATCGGGGCAAATATACAACCCCAGGTGTTCGAAATCATCCCCCGTATTGACGATGATGGTCAAGTCTTCGGGCGGCAGGACCCGGGCCAGCCCGTCGGCCAGCTTGGCCCCGCCCACCCCTCCAGCGAGTGCGGTAACTTTCATGTTTCTTGGTATTCCTCACACAAATTTGGTCACTTCCTCCACCGGTCGCCGCGGCCGCGGCTCCGGCGCTTCCGCCGGATACCCCAGCAGGAGCAATCCCTGCGCCACCCATGTGAGGGGCAGGTCCAAAACCTCGCTCACCACACCGGGCACGAACAGCGGCGCGGCCACCCACACCCCGCCCAACCCCTCCGCGTGGGCGGAGAGCAGCAGCGTGGAACCGGCCATCGCCACGCTCTGCACTCCCAGCAGATACTCCCCCTCCCGGCGGTCAGGATCGGCGTACTCATCCATCACCGTCGGATCGAGGCAAAGCACAACCGCGACCGGCGCTCCCTTGACCTTATCCTGGGAGCGCGCCACCTTCCGGTCAACATCTTCTTGAGAAAGTTTCTCCGCCAGCAGCGCACGCTGGAAATCTACACTCATCGCCTCCACCAATTCGGTCTTGACCTCCGGGGAAGTGATCACCACAAAACGCCAGGGTTGGCGGTTATGCGCCGACGGAGCCAGGGTGGCCGTCTCCAGGATACGCTCCAGCGTCTCTTGAGCCACCGGCTGGTCCGTGAAGCGGCGCACCGAACGCCGCGAACGAATGAACGCCTGCCAATCCATCGCCATCATTCCGTTCCCGCCACATTTTGGGGTTCTATCTTGTAGATCACCCGGGTCTCATCACCCCGCCAGGTCTCTCCCATGTACTTTTTCGACAAGGCGTCCATGTGGTCATCAGCGCCCTCAGTGGTAATTTCGACTACCCGCCCGCGAACCTGCAAGTAGCGGTAGGGTTCCTTAATGTCCATGATCGCCAGGGCGATCTGGGGTCTGGCCCGCATGTTGCGGTCTTTGGTACGCCCTTCCGCCGAGTTGATCCATATGTGTTCGCCCTGGAGATTGAACCACACCGGCGTCACCTGGGGCGAACCGTCCTTCATCGTGGTCGCCAGAAACGCAAGCGCGCGGGTCTCCTCGGCCAATAGATCCTGGTATTTCTCTGGAATTAATTTCATCTGTCTCTCCTTTTCATCGTTTTACCAATATCGCCCGCATCGAACCGCCATTATGAAATGCCAAAATCCGCTCAATCTCCGCCTCTGAACATCCCACCAGCAGCTTGATCTCGGCGTCCCGTTTATTCAAGTCCACCGTGCAAACGAGGGCGGTGAGTTCACCCAGTTCCCCCGTCCCAACCCACACATCCACCCCGCCCCCATCCACAGCCGTGGTGTTCTCCAGATACCCGTAATCCAGAGGATAAATGATCTCCGGGTTCCGGGGGTGCCCAGACCCTTTGGGGCGGTCAATCATGATCCGGTCACCAGCCACCAATTCATCCAGGCTGGCCCAGAACTCTTTCGTAAACGTTATGGTATCCATATTTCCTGGGCATCTATCCCTTGAAAGCGAATCGCCGCTCGAACTTCGAGAGCGCCTCTTCTCCATAGGATGCGAAAACAATATCCTCCACCTCGAACTGCCAATGGTTGTTCTGGAACGCCAGCGTCTCCATTGCGCAGCCCAGATTGTCCGGGGTTAGGTCCAATCTAGCCAAAGTGATATGCGGCACCCAATTTCCCGGCGCGTGGTGTTCAAATTCATCGCCCCCAAACACACTGACTCGCGCCCACAGCGCCTCATGAAAGGCCGCCAGTTGAGCCGTCACCACGATTGGAATATAGAGTACCGGATCCTCACCGGTGAATATCCCCAGTCCATTGATCTGCACAGAGAAGGGTTGGGCCGTCTCGGCGAACGCCTCCAACGCAGACTCGACTCCGGGCAGGTCGCCTTCCTGGAATGCCAGCCAGGTGAAATGGGGGCGTATTCCAGCCTTGACGCCCACCAACCCGCATTTTTCCTCCAACTCGCCCCACAAAGAGAGCACCTTGCCGGTGTGGACTTCATCGAGATAGGTAACGAGACCAAATAAGTTCATTCTACTATTGTTTCTTTTCCAGCTTGCGTTGCCGGTTAATTTTCCTTATCGCTCTTTTCGCTGCTTCACGCACCTCAGGATCAATATCTTCTGCGGCGATTTCTTTTAGCAAACCGGGAATATCAGGATCTTTATGGCCTATTTGCTCAAGGGTCCAAATTGCTCGTAAGCGGTTAGAAGAATAACCACTTTGTAATTCTATCTTACGTCTCTCAATTTCTTTCTGGGCTAACTCAAAATTTGAAGGCGCACTGGCCTTAACAAAAACCAATTCTATGGTAGCAAGTAATTCAGCAGGCATGTAAGGTTTGTTTATTACAGTGCCGAACTCCTCGACTTTGTCTAGCATTTCCTTGCTAATGACTACTGTAGATATAATAATTGGAATGTTTCCCCTCAATGCTCGGGCGATCTCACAGACCCTTATCCCTGAATCTCTCCCTCGCACAACTTCATCAGTATCCAATCCGAAAGGCATCATTAAATCTGTGATCAAGAGATCTACCGGTTGATCTGATTTGAGGATTTTAACAGCCTGCGTACCCGTCGTTGCGATAAGAACTTGGAAATTCTCCTCTTTCATCCTATCAATTACAGGATAGGCATACTCCGGTTCATCGTCTATGAAGAGAATTGTTTTTTGTCGCCCTAGAACATCATCTGTTTGGTCAAATACCTCAGAAGCATGTGCCTGAGGTTTTTCAGAAGTTGGGCTTTGGTTTCTCAACTTTAATCGCCAAAAAAGCAAGATAACGACGACAACCAACGCCGAAGAAATAAAACTGATCCAGGGTCCAAATTCGGTGAATATAATGCCAATAATCGAGAGGACTGCAGTCACAACCAACCCGCCCACAATTTCCGGCAGCGCGTCTTGAATTAATTTATTCATAATTCCTCAGGTTTTCAAATTGCGCTATTTTTCTAAGTATACTGAATAGTGAGCATATGTTCAATCCTACCGGAATAGATCCTGATCCTCAGGCCGCAGCAATTCCTCCAGGCTCCCTTCCCGTAGCGGATAAGGGAACCCGCGCGCATGCACCACCGGCGTCCCCTCCGCGGCCTGGCCCATCACCAGGGAAGCCGCCGCCGCCAACTCGTCCGCCGCCCCCACCTGGGTGACTTTCAATTCATAGTTGAACAAATCCGGCCAGCCCCGCATGTCCACCAGCCCGGGCATCCCGGAGAGGCCGATAGTCACCCCCTCGGTCCCCATCCGCCAGGCCCGCCCGTGCGAATCGATGATGAGCGTCCCCAACCGCGCCCCGCTGGCTACTTCTAGCTTGCTGCGTATCTCCGCCGCCGAAGCGTCGGCGTCCTCCGGCAGGAGCAAATACCACTCCTCCGTCAGGCCTCCCTCCCCCCGCACGTTGGAATGGTCGATCCCCGCGTTGGCGCACACAAAATCCTTCCGGTGCTCGACGATGATGAGACCAGGACGAGTCCGCAAGACCGCCTTGCTCTCCTGGAGGATCAACTCCACCAGGCGGGGGTCTTTCTCCGTGCGGGCCGCCAATTCCTCCGCCTCCGGCGAGGGCTTCACGTAGGCCAGATTGACCAGCCGCCCCTCCGCCTTGGAGACAATCTTCTGAGCCAACACCAGGATGTCTCCATCCACCAAAGTGATCTCAGCCCGTTCCAAAGCCTGCAAAATGATCTCAGACAAATCGTCGCCCGGCCGGATCAAGGGGAACTCAGGGAGAGGGGTCAGGGTGAGCGTCATTTCAGCCTTCTACGCCAGTCAACCGGATGGAGGGATGCCCACCGTAATGCTTGATGATCCTGAACAGCAGCAGGGTCAACCCTTCGACCACCACCGCGTCGTCCAGGTCCCCGGCGTAGTAGCCCCGCATCCCGGCCGCCTCGGTGAGCCTGATGACCTCCTCCGCCGCCTCAACATCATCCGCGCAGACCAGCACGTCCACGTCCAACGACTCTCCCAATTTTTTCTTCAAGATACGCGCCGGGACGTTCTGGAACGCCGCCACCACCCGCGCCCCCTCGCCCAAGATGTCCTGCGCGGCTCGTCCCGCAGAAGGCGCACCCGGCGGTTTGGGGTCGGCGAAGTCCACCCGCACGGTGGCATCCACCAGGATCTTGCCCTGCAGGTCATCCTTGAGGCCCTCCAACGCGCTCTGATGGGCCGACTGCACCACCGTCAGCACGCAGATATCGGCCCGCCGAGCCGCCTCGCCGTTCTCCATCCCCTCGATTGTCTCAATCTCCAATTTCTCATTCAACTCCGCGGCCACCCGCTGGGCCTTCTCCGCCTGCCGCGAACCGATGATGACTTTATACCCCGCCGTCGCCCACCGCATCGCCAACCCCGGCCCCTCCTTCCCGGTCCCCCCCAATACCGCAATCGTCATAATCTTATGTTCCATGATAGCTCCTTTTGGTCTTAGAGGTCGAATTGGTCTTACTAGTCTAACTAGTCTTATTGGTCCTACTTGTCAATCCACTTGAACCCTCAACGACCTGATGACCATCCGACTATCCAACTGCCCAACTACCCAACTACCCAACTACCCAACTAAATACCTATTGTATCGCTCCCATACCTTTGGCGCTAACTCCCTCCCCCGCGCCGCGATCTCGGCCTCGTCCAGGGTCAGTAACTCCCGGTCGCTCATCAAGACTTGCCCGCCCACGATGGTGGTCGTCACCATGCTCTCGTGGAAGCCGAAGAGGATGTGCCAGGGCAGGTTGCCCGCCGTCAGCGGGGTGTAGGGATGATAGTCCACGAAAATAATATCTGCCTGCGCGCCCTGGGTCAATACGCCCAGCGGCGCATCGGGGAATAGAACCCCCGCCAACGCAGCATTGTTG
The DNA here is from genome assembly GCA_965370435.1 of uncultured Anaerolineales bacterium. Taxonomy (GTDB): domain Bacteria; phylum Chloroflexota; class Anaerolineae; order Anaerolineales; family UBA11579; genus CBDUUP01. The sequence goes on from CBDUUP010000089.1 coordinate 9,536, forward strand.
TAAACTGCCATCTGCGCCACGTCGGCGCCGTTCATCCGCCGCGGGTCGCGATGGTGGAGCTTGTGCACCAGATAAGCGGTCTTCCACTCCTCCCACATAGCGTTGCCCATCCCGTCATTCCCCAGACAGACCTTCACCCCAGCCGCCATCATCGCTTCCACATCCGCCACCCCCACCCCGTTGTTCATGTTGGAGCGCGGCTGGTGCGTCACCCAGGTCCTGGTCTCGGCCAGCAAGTCCATCTCAGCCTCGTCCACATGCACCGCATGGACCGCGATACTCTCCGGCCCCAACAGACCGTGCTTATTCAAGCGTTCCACCACCCGCATGCCGGATTTCGCCAGACTGTCCTCCTGATCGACCTGGTGTTCGGCCACGTGGACGTGAAAGCCCACCCCCTCCGGCGCGGCCTCCCGGCAAGCCTCCAGGGTCTGGTCGCTGAGAGTCAAGCTGGCGTGCAAACCAAAGGTGGCCGCGATCCGCGGATGCTTCTGGGCCGCCTTGATGAAGCGCACGTTCTCGGCGATCCCCGCCTTCGCTTTGGCCTCCCCGTCCCGGTCGGTGACCTCGTAGCACAGCGCGGCCCGCACCCCGGCCTGCTCGATCGCCTCGGCCAACACGTCCAGAGAACCATCAATCGCATTGGGTGAGGCGTGATGGTCAATCAAGGTGGTCGTCCCGTGCTTGATAGCATCCACCAACGCCACCAACGCCGAAACCCTGACATCCTCCTCGGTAAGCGACTTATCCAGCGGCCACCAGAGCTTATTCAGGATTTCAGGGAAGTCCTGGGGCGCATCTCCGGGGATCGCCATCCCCCGCGCAAAGGCCCCATAGAAATGGGTATGGGCGCAGATATTCCCCGGCATCACATACTGCCCCCCGGCGTCCACCCGCTCCGCCTCCGGGTACTGGGCCAACAATTCATCCTGCGGCCCCAGCGCGCCTATCTTGCCCGCCTCGATATAAAGCGCATGGCCTTCCACTATCCGATTTTCACCCTCCCAAGTTATCAACTTTCCATTAGTAATCAACATCCTCTCACTCCAATCAACCTAAACCTCTGCCCAAGTCTCGCACCTAATAATCAGATTGACTATACGCAATTCGACGCACCTTATCTCTTTTCACTGTCCACTACCCACTATTCACCAATCACTTATCACCTAATCACTATTCACCTTCTCCCTCAATCAAACACCGTCGCAATCCCCGGATCACCCAACGCCGCGAACGCATCCTCAATGTGCCGCGCCTTGGTGCGCTCACCGGCGAAGTTGGCCGGGATCTCCTCCCGCCCATAGAAAGCCACCTCGGTTGTCTCCATGCTGGTACGCGCCTCCCCGCCGACGATCTCACACAAAAATATAATCTTGAACGCGTGGAAAAGTTCCAGCGGCCTGATGCGGTTGGCATCATAAACCCCGATCACCTTCTTGGCGCGCACCTCGAAACCAGCCTCCTCCATGGTCTCCCGCTCAGCGGCCTCAGAGGGCACGTCGCCCACGTCGGCCCAGCCCCCCGGCAGACACCAGCCCCCATCCATCGCCTCCCGCACCATCAATATCTTGCCCTCCCGGAAGGCCGCCGCCCGCACGTCCACCTTGGGCGTGGCGTAGCCCATCTGCTCCCGGCAGACCTCCGCCAGCGTGTCGGTCTCTATGCCAGTATGCGTGCCGACCATCTCTGCGGCGATGTCCATCAGACAGGCGAAGCGCTCCCGCTGGAATTCGTTCTTGGAGAAAGCGTCGCTGGTTTGCGCCAGGGCCTGAATCTCACGCGCCCAGGCCAGCCATTGAGGAGGGGTCTCGTCAGTCATTAAATCTCCGTTTCTCTTCACGCTGAAATAGGCTTTTCCCGCCCGGTTCACCCAGGTTTCCGATAGGGTTTGACAAGATTCAATAGTGGTGATTCTAACATGGAAAAACTGTCAGGTTTTTTCCGATTGCATGAAAACAACCCTCACCCCGCCGTTCTTGGCCTGCGGCCTCGAACGGCAGCGGCCACTGCCCCCGCCCCTCTCTCTTCCAACGAGCGGGGTGAGAGTGAAACCCTTGCTCCCAATGGCCTTTAACTGTACTATAGAATTGACCCTCCGACTTCGAGTCGTCATCGCGCCAGGGATGAACACAAATGGCCCCCCACCTATGGGCATGAACCCTGAAAAAAGCTCCTTTTACGGTATAATTACGGCCACGACCCGCTAGCTCAATTGGCAGAGCAACTGACTCTTAATCAGTAGGTTGCAGGTTCGATTCCTGTGCGGGTCACCTGAAAATGTGGGGAGAATACATACGAATACCCCCCATATATTGTGTTTTTCAGACCTACTCAGAGAGCAGATCGTATTCTTCGCTGCAATTCTGCTGCAATTATGGGGTTGAAATGTCAGATTATTCATTTGGTCCTTCCAATGATTCTACACTTGCGGCATGGATTACTTTTTGAGTCGGATCTACGAAAATTTTGATCGGCGTCAATAGTTCATCCAGTTTTTCTGCGGCTTCTTTTTGCATCGTTGGTAGCACGTGAGAGTAAATACGTAAGGTTGTGGAGATGTCTGAGTGACCTAGCCGTTCAGAAACCACTTTAGTATGAATATTCTCGAGCAACATCAAAGTGGCTGCTGTGTGTCGAAGATCGTGGAACCGAACCTCGGGCAGATCGGCTTTTCTTATAATAGATAGGCCTTACGCAGTTGAAGGCAGAAAATAGAGAGGATCTGCCAAATAGGCACGAATAGCATCACGAATGATAACTTGTTTAGCCTCAAACCAGGAGGTGCCGGACTTCAATCGATAGATTTCCAAACGCAAATAAGCTCGGATAGCAAAAGCGATATGGTTGCTTTGAGCAATGCCCAAACGGAAACGCCCGCGCTCGATACCAGTGGTCTGCTTCAATCCCTGATGGTAAACCTCGATTTGCCAGGCATCCAGGGCAAAAAAGGCACACTGCTCAATGGACATCTCCATAATGCTGGTGGCCCAGTATTCAAAGTCGCCGTTTTTGGCGACCGTCTTGAAAACTTTGACCCAGCCATATCCTTTGAGATGTGCCTTGAGGCCATGGGCGGGGATGTGCCACTTGGAAACAGGACGATTGCCGCTACCATCGGGATTGATCAACCGGTTACTTTTCAACTGGGTGAGCCAATGCCAGCCATAGTCCCTCACCAGCTTGAGGTTCTCTAAACTAGCGTACCAGCTATCGAAAGCCACCAGTTCAGGCGAAAAACCTCTTTCTTGGGCCTCTCCCAGCATGTCCCGGAAGTGCTGGTTCTTGGTCAACTCATCTTCCTTCTTGTTGTAGATGCGAAATTCGCAAGGCAATCGTGCTTCACCATCCGTCCACAACAAAGAAATCAAGTTGATGCCCTTCACCACCCGGCCATGTTTACCGGACCAGTGCTTGGTGACCAGGTCCATCTTTTGGGCATAAGGTTTGTCCAATGTACTGTCATCGATTACCAAGACACTTTGCTGCTTTTCCACAAACGGCTCAACTTCTTTCCATAGAGCCTTGCTGTCAGGAGGCATCCGCTGCAACAGACGAGTGTAGGCGTCATGCGCAGGCGCAGCTTTTTCTCCTGTTCGCGTCTTAGCTGCCTCTACTGTGCTGAAAACCTTCTGGGCCGCCACTAGGAAATGGATATAATCTAATTCATCAACTTTTGCTGCGTTCATACGGTTTAGTTTACTAAATCTTGTTCAACTGCGTAAGGCCTAAATATATACCGATTGTTAATCAATACCTTCGCCAAAAACGATGCCTTTTAGCTCAATGAGTCTCTCTAGTAGC
>CBDUUP010000090.1:0-13274 GCA_965370435.1 uncultured Anaerolineales bacterium
GTCTTTTCTAATAAAACAGCCTTCGTTTTGATTGTGGGAAGTGCGAGAGCAAAGGCCGATATCCCAAATTCAGAATACTCATTAGCAATACATTTGATTAAACTTTCCACTGCCGCTTTAGCTGAAGTGAAAGGCGCCATATCAGGGTAATTATATGATACTGAATTGCAACTGAAGGCGACTACTTTACCGCCTCCTAATTTGATCATCAATGGCAACAATGTGTGTAATACACCACACAATGTAAGAATATGACTTTTATACATATCATGGATTTCTGAAAATTCTGTTCGGATGAATGGTTTATGTCGCCAGAATTTACCCACACTATGAATGATTCCAAAGGGGCCATTAAAATAATTCTCTGCGGCATGTTTTAAAGTTTCGAGGTTTTTACTCTCTGTAAAATCTATGCCATGTAAATAGGAATAGTGATTGCCAAGAGAATAAAAAGCTTTGACTTTGGTTCTTGAGGCTAACAAAATACGATAATCTGATTTATCTTTTAGTTCATATACAATAGCTTGTCCAATTTCTGAACTAGCGCCAGTAATCAGAATATTCCGAATTTGATGTTCAGCCATTTCTCTGCCCCAATCGTTTTTTAACTCGCTTGAACGTCACACTACCGCTCAGTAAAGGTTCTTGGCCTTGCGCACAGTGCGCAAAAAAACCGTTTAACTTTGTCGGGCGCTGGAGTGTACCTCGTTCTACTACGGTTAATTCTTCATAGCCAAGAACTTCTCTAGCAGGGAAATTTTGTTTATCACGATAATTGACAAAGTACGCATATAAAATAGTATCTTCACCCAGAATATTGATTGCCTTTGACCCCCATGTAGGATAATGCTCTTTAACTTCATCTACTTTTAATTTTAAACTTATGCAATCTTGTTTTAAAACAATTCGGTGTTCACTTGTATGGGGGACACTCATAGTTCCCTTGTGTACTTTTTCGTAAACTGTCTCCCCTTCCCAAATACCGTCAAAATCAAATTTTGCTTTTTCAAGTTTCCATAAAAATTTTCGAATTGTCAATTCACCGGCTATGAAAATTGAAATGAGGACGTATCGATTAGTTAAAAATGAAACAATAATTTTTGCCCAATTCTCTTTGCCCAAATAATTAGTAATAAACACTGATGAATCAAAGATCACTAACCCAATTATTATCCCTGTCAAGGTTGTCAAACGCCTTCGATAATACTCCTTCAACTGCTCCATTTTTAATTTCTCCTTTGATAGTTCAGTTAGTTTCCTCATTCTACACCATCATCAAGAAATTCACTTGATTTTCAGTCGCTTCCCTCAGCGAGATGGTTTCATTAGATAAGTGAATGCTACCCAGACCCGGCTAAAGCCTCGAATCCGAGTTATTTTGTTTTCATCCTTCATTCTTCCCCTCCATCCTCCTCTTTGTTCTTATTCCGGTTCCAGATTTTCTTGGCGGTTCGGAACCGTCCGGAAGACTGTCGGGGTTCGGCGCCGCGGATCAACAGGATGGCGCCGATGGCGACTAAAAACAACCCGGCAAAGAGCATGTTGAACTGGGGCTGCTTGCCCAAGTCGGAGAGGAAAAATAGGAAGATCAGAAAGATCCCTATTACGACCAAGAATTGTCCAAACCGTCCGCCAATTGACATGGGAAAGTCCTTTGCGGCCTCCTGCCTTTCGGGGGGAGGCCGCCCATTGTCCTATTCTATGAGGGTGTGAATTTGCTCGTGCATGTAGGTTTGCAGGTAGTGATGGCCGCCCGCGTTCCGGCCGGATGAGCCGGAGGCTTTCCATCCGCCGAAGGGCTGGAAGCCGGGCCATGCGCCGGTGGTTGCGCCCTGGGGACGGTTGGCATAGGTCACCCCGGCTTCGATATTCTCGAAGAACCATTTGGTCTCTTCAGTCGAGCCGTAGAAACCGGCGGTGAGGCCGTAATCCACGTCGTTGGCGATCTGCATGGCCTCGTCCAGGCTGGCGACTTTGTGGAGCATGGTGATGGGCAGGAACATCTCGTGTTTCCAGAGGCGGTGATCCAGAGGCACATCGGCGGCGATGGTCGGCTCGCAGTAGTACCCTTTGCCGTATTCGCCGTCGGTGAGGGTTTTTCCGCCGGTCAGGAAGGCGCCCGCCTGGGAGAGTTCCTCGGTGAAGGCAGTGAAATCATTGTAGGAGGCCTGATTGATGACCGGCCCCATGAAGGAGGTTTTTTCGCAGGGGTCGGCCACCACCAGTTCTTGGGTGATCTGGGTGATCTTCTCTACCAACTCATCATAGACCGGCTCCTCGACCAGGATGCGGGAGCAGGCCGAGCATTTTTGCCCTTGCAGGCCGAAAGCCGAGCGCACGATACCCTGGGCGGCGCGGTCCAGGTCGGCGTTGCGGGAGACGATGGCGGGGTTCTTGCCGCCCAATTCCAGGATGACCGGGCGGGCGTATTTGCCCTGGGCGTAGGTTCGGTAGATGCCCATGCCCACGTCGTAAGAGCCGGTGAAGGTGATCCCGTCCACCTGAGGGCTTTCGATGAGGGCTTGCCCCAGGGTGCGGCCCGGCCCGGTGACGTAGTTGACGACCCCGTTCGGCATCCCGGCGTCGCGGAAGCACTCCATGAGCAGGCGCACGGTGAGGGGGGTGTCGGTGGCCGGTTTCATCACCACGGTGTTCCCTCCGGTGAGGGCTGCGCCAACCGGGCCGCCGGTCAGGGCGGCGGGGAAGTTGAAGGGGCTGATGACCACCCAGACGCCGTAGGGGCGCAGCACAGAGTAGTTGGTGGCTTTGTAGCCCACCAGGGGGTCTTCGCCCATTTTGATGCGGTAGCCGTCGTTGGCTTCCATCTGGTCGCAGGCGTAGCGCATCAGGTCGGCGGCTTCGGCGGCGTCGGCCAGGGCTTCCATGCGGTTCTTGCCCACCTCCATCGCCAGCACGGCGCCGAACTCGAAGATGCGTTCGTCTATCCGGTCGGCGGCTTTGCGGATCAGGGCGATGCGCTCCTGCCAGGGGGTGCGGCCCCAGGCCGGGAAGGCTTTTCGGGCCGCGGCCAGGGCGTCTTGGGCGTCTTGGGCGGCGCCTTTCTGGAAGAGGCCCAGCACCATCTCGGTGTTGATGGGGGAGCGGTCTTCGAATTTCTCTTCGGTGAACCGTTCCTGGCCGTCAATGAACATGCCGTATTCCTGGCCCAGGTTGGCTTTGAGATTGGCTACCTCCTCCTCGAAGCGGGTGTGCAGTTCGGGGGGCGGGTCGAACATGGTGGCGTAGGTTAGTTTGAATTTACTTTCGGGGGACATGCAGAAACCTCCGGGAATATGTTGAGCGGGCCGCGGCGTTGGCTTCGTGGAGTGAAGGGAAAGCCGCGGGCTGCTTGGGGTTAGATTTAATTTGCTTATAGTATATCCGAGGGGTGCGTTCTCGTCAAAAGTTTGGGTGGATGTCCTCCTCATCTTGGGCATAGCGGCGCGGCGAGTCCTGCTCCAAAAGAGATCGATGTATCGTCAAAAACTTTAACACGAAGGCACAAAGACACTAAGAAAAACAAAAAATCTCATACCTTTGTGCCTTCGTATCTTTGTGTTGAAAAAATAGAAACGCAATTCAAAAGCGGCTCACACAAACAAAAAATGCCGGGGGACGAAAATCAACTCCCCAGAAGCAAAAACCTGAATGCCTCCGGCAGGCGGCGCGCCCAGGCCGTCTCGTGGTGGATGGCCCCTTTCTCCTCGATGTAAAGAAAATCTTTCCCTGGTTGGCAGCCCTTCTCCTGCAAGAGCGCCGCCATCTGGCGGACGGAGGCTAAATACCGTTTTGAGTACAAGCCCAGCAGCAGGCGGTCAAGGAAGGAATGGGATGCCTCCCTGCCGCCCATGTCCATGTAGAGCATACCGGGAACCATTGCCGCGGCTTTCACGTACTCGTAGAAGGCGTTTTTTCCGAAATCGAAATACGGACTGATGACGCCCGCCTTGCCGAACACCTCCGGGTGGCGGAAGAAGGCGTAGAGGCTGATCAACCCGCCCAGCGAGGAACCCATGATCACGGTATTCTCTGGTCCGGCCAGCGTGGGGAAGTCTGAATCAATGCGCGGCTTGACCGTCTCGACCAGGAATTCGAGGTACCGGTCTCCCTGCCCGCCTTCTTGATGCCGGTCGGGGAAGGGGGTGTATTCGGCTACTCGCCGCTCCCCCGCGTTGGGCAGGCCCACAACGATAGCCTCAATGCCTTCCGAGTGCAACGCCTCCATGGTCTCGTCCACCCGCCATTCCCCGGAGTAACTGGTCTTCTCATCGAAGAGGTTCTGCCCATCGTGCATGTAGATGACGGGGTAACGCCGGTCGCTCTGTCCGTAGGAGGGCGGCAGGTAGACCAGAATGTCCCGCCGGTTACCGAGCTGCGGGCTGTCCAACGCGGGCAGCACCTTCACCATGCCGGTGACGGTGTGGTCGGGGCCGTAAACGTCTTGGTAGTTTTTCCAGTCGTTCATTTCTTTGGGGATTATAAACCAATTTGAGGCATGCCTTGCGCTCCCCATGCGGTTTGGGCGGGTCTAAAATTATCTTCCCGTTTTATTAGAACTCGCGATGAGTGGTGGACGGTCAAAAACTTTACCACGAAGACACCAAGACACGAAGAAAAACCAAAAACTTGGTGTCTTGTGTTCTATAACGCCAGCTTCATTTCCAACTCGTTCCCTTTTTTGACACCGGTGTGTTCAAAACCCAGCTCGCGGTAGAATCCCTCCGGGCTGCCTTCCCCCTCGCTGTGGCTTACGGAGAGTTCGGTTGCGTTGGGGCGGGCGCGGACGTACTCGACCAGCAGTTCAACCGCCCGGCGGCCAAAGCCCATGCCCTGGTAGCGGGCGTCGATCATGAATCGCCACAGGTAGTATTTTCCCTCTTTAACGTCATCGTGCAGCATGATGAATCCGACCGGGGTTTCGCCGGCGTATACGGCCCGGAACCAGGCCTGGGGTGTAAAATGCGCCTGGGCGATCGAGTAGGCATTGTCGGCCACGAAGGAATTTTGGGATTCGCTGACCGTCAGTTCGCAAATCGCTCGAACGGTCTTGGCGGTGACCTCTCGCAGACTCACGGCCGCTTCCGGGCCTACTGTGGTTTCATTTTCGGACATGGAACATGTTCCTTGTATTCACTTGCCAACTGGATCGGCCAATCGCTTTGAGCCGCGACGCTGCCAGAGCGTCAGCCCAAGCGGAATCAGCGCCAGGGCGGCCCCGACAAAACCCATCGTGCCGTACCCCCAACGGGCGAAGACGAACCCGCTGCTGATGCTGCCCGTCGCCGCGGACAGCCCGATGAGCAGGTCGGTGAAGCCCTGGGTGCGGGCTTGCTCCGCCAGGGTGAGCTGGTCGGCCAGCAGGGTGGAGCCGCCCACGTAGCAGAAGTTCCACCCCAGGCCGAGCAGGAACATCGCCACCGCCAGAGCCGCCGCCTCGGTGGAAAGCGTGGCTCCCAGGTTCGCCAGGATCAAGGTGACCGCGCCGATCCCGATCACCGCGCCCCGCCCCCAGCGGTCGGCAACCCGGCCGGAGATGACCGAGAACCCGAACATCCCGATGGTGTGGGAAGACATGATGAAAGAGATGGTCCCCAGGCTCTGGCCGTTGTCAATCATGAGCAGGCTGGTGATGACCATCAACATCACCATCACGAATTCCCCCACCATCATTGAAAGCATGGCAAAGACCACGATAGGATGGCGCAATAGTATGCGAAGCGGGCGGATGGCCTGCGCTTCAGTCCCGGCGGCGGGGATCTGGTGGGCTAATTCACGCCCGATCAGGGTGGGGTCGGGTCGAAGCCCGATAAAGACGATGGCGGTACCTAACACGAAAACCACCATGCCTACCCCAAAGACCCCGGCGAGTTCATTCAGCCCCAGCCCCAGGGCCAACTGAGCGGAGGGGCTGACCAATAAAGGCCCCAGGACCGCGCCAATTGTGCTGCCCAGCACCACGTTGGCGATGGCCCGGCCGCGCACCTCCGGCGGGTTGACCTCTGCGGCCGCGTAGCGCCCCAGGATCAAGGAAGCCCGGGAGACGCCGACGACCGCCAGCCCGGTCAGAAACATCCAAAAAGACCCCTGGATGATGGCCCCCCCGGCGAGAGCGGCCCCCAGGATGCCCAGGCTCAAGCCCGAGAGTAAACTGGAACGCCGCCCAAACCGTTCGGTGAAGAAGCCCCAGCCAAAGGCGGCCAGGGCTGCGGCCAGGAGATAGACCGCGGTGGGAATTCCCGCCCAGGCCAGCTTGCCGCTTAACTCTTTTCCCACGATGGCGTTCACCGTGGAAATGCCGATCAACCCGGCCAGGACTGCGCCTTGGGTCAGGAAGAGGGTGAAGGTGATGCGCCGGGCGATGCGGGGATAATCTCTCATAACATGGTTTCCTTTAAATGAATTTACCGGTAAATTTAGGCCCTATCTTACCAGAAATGAAGGGCCGGAAGGTCAATTCAAGAGAGAATGCAAATATTCCTCGACGTTGGTGTACCCATCCTGGTCGAGGTCGCCGTTGCGGTCGAGAGGGTCGTTTGGGTCCAGCCCCATCTGCCGCTCCCAAAGGTCGGGCATACCGTCGTGGTCCGAGTCGTCTAGTGGGACGCCGCTGTCCAGGGCTGGGTAGCCGCCCACCTCAGCAGGGGAATTGATGATCGCGCCGGTGCGGGTGACCACCTCATTGATAATGCGCAAATCTACCCCGTCTCGGATCGGAATGATCACACCGGCGGCGGCCAAAACGGCCTCATAGGCTTCGGCTGCGCTGGTTGCGGTGATGAGGTAGGTGGGAAAGGGAGCGCTGGAACGGTAGATTTCCGGGGCGATCCCTTCTTCCCCCCAACCATAGCCTACGATCCCCCACTCGTCCATGCCCGTTTCTGGGCGGTGGGGCCCGATATTGCCCTTAACGTAAAGCAAGGGCGTTCCCGCCGTTGGGGAAATAAAGATTTCGTAGGGGCCGGACTGGGTTGAAGGGCCGGGGATGAAGGTGTTGCCGATGAAATTTAAAAAGGTATTTGAATCGGTATCCACGATCTCTGCTGGCAGAACGCCCCAGTTGTAGATCACGTTATTGATGAAATCGTGGGTACCGCCATCAATGATCAGGGGGTTGCGGAAATCGTTGTGGGCCAGCAGGTTGTGGTGCATGGAGACGTTGTAGGAGCTGTCGCCGATCAGCAGACCGGCGCTGTGAGTCTCTTTGCGGTGGCGGCTGCGGTTCAGCGCCTCGCTGATGATCGACCAGGAAATGGTGATGTCGTGCGCCCCATACCAGGTACTTATGGTTTCATCCTCTCCCCAACTGGCCGATACGTGGTCGATGACCACGTTGTAAGCGCCCTCCACATCGCCGTGGGCGCCCAGGATGGAGATGGCGTCGTTGTTCTCCGGTTCAACCGCGCCCTCATTGCCCGGCCGGATGCGCAGGTGTTGGACCAGCACGTCATGGGTGGCGATGCTCAGACCGGCGTTTTTGAGCGTGATGCCATCCCCCGGCGCGGTCTGACCGGCGACAGTGACGAAGGGATGGTTAATGGAAAGCCCTTCCTCCAATTCAATAGTGCCTCCCACGCGAAAGACGATGATGCGCGGGTTGGGATCCTCCAGAGCCGCGCGCAGTGTGCCGGGGCCGTGATCTTCCAGGGAGGTCACCTCGATGATCTTCCCGCCTCGACCGGCCGGGGTCAGGGTCCCGAAACCTTGCGCACCGGGGAAAACGGGCAAACCCTCGGGGATTTCCACAGGCCTGGGGGCGCTGGGGTTTTTAGGCGGTTTAGTCGCGAAGACTCCTTTCAGCATAGGGAGGCCGATCACGACGAGAAAAACAGCCAGCAGCAAACCGCCCAGCCCTATCGAAACTCGGCCCAGAGAGGGTGAACGCCCCTCCCGCGCCAGGCGCACGCCCAAGATCAGCGCCAGGAGCGGGAATATGGCCATGATCCCGTAGATCACCCAGGGCCCGGGGAACTTCATCAGCACGGCGTCAAAAATATTGACCACCCGCAATAGGAATAGCAAGGCGACCACCCACAGCAAAATGGGCAGCCCCAGGAGGGTGAATATAACCTTACGAAGCCGCACTGTGTCGTTCAACATTTTGATGCCTTCTTTCTCTGCGGTGATATTATTAGGATGAATCCCGCCGGGCCAGTTTGCGCTCCAGGCGGGCTAGGCGGTGTTCTAGTTCATCTCGCCTCATCCGGCGTTCAAAGCGGGGGAAGTTCGGCGCGCGGACGATCTCCAGCGCTTGCTGGGTCAATTGAATGGCTTGCTCGAATTCCTTCAGGCGGTGTTCGTAATGCTTGGCCAGCATCTCCAGAGCGTAGACCTCCCCGCCCTCCGCGGCCTGTTCCCAGAGCGCGACCGCCGCCGGGAGGTCCCCCCGCCGCCGGTGGATGACCGCCAGACGTTCCACCGCCTTGCGCCGGGAATCATCGGGCAGTTCCTGGGACAGCCCCAATTCCATGATCTGGACCGCGCGATCCATCTCGCCCAGGTCTTGATACAGCCTGCCAATGGAAATGAGATCAACCCCATGTTCGATACCAGCCTCAAAAGGATCATCCAGCATGGCGGCCATGTGGGCGAAGAGAGCGGCCATCGAGAGGATGTCCTCCGCGTTGTGGTAGAAGATGCTTTTCATGGGCCGGGCGTCGCCGCCTCGTAGATAATCGAAATACATCTGGGGGATCATCCAGCCGGGCACGTCTTCCTCTTCCCGCGCCAGCCCCAGGATGTCGATCTCCAGGGCCAGCAGGGTGCGGCTGGGAAGGCGGTCTCGCCAGAGACGCCGGGCCAGGTGCAGCGCGTCCACGTGGGCCAGAGTCGGCAGAGGGGAGTCGGCCCGGTTGTAGATATAGCGGGCCTCCAGCAGCGGCACATCGAAGCTCTTGCCGTTGAAGGTCACCAACGCCTGGCAAGGGGACAGGAAATTCTCCAACGCCGCCAGGAGGGCCGGTTCTTCAATGGGGTCGCGCAGGAAATACTGCGCCAGGAGGAATTCATCCTCCTCGAAACGTCCCACCCCGACCATGAAGGCCAGCGTGCCCACCCCGCCTGCCAGCCCGGTGGTCTCGGTGTCCAGAAAGGCGATGGCTTCGGGTTTCACATCCACAATGGACGGCTCTTTCGACCAGGCTGCCATCGTGCGCAGGGATTTGGCTGGGATAAGGGGAATTTCACCTTGAAGGTGATCGCTGGGGTAGCGGGCCTCCACCACGAAGGCCTCCCCGAAGGGAGTCTCTTGCAGGCGGCCTTCCATGACCTGTTCAATCGGATGGATAGCATCCCGGTCTGGCTTGGGGAGGTTGCGGGTCCCCACCTGCACGCCGAGGGATTTGAGACGGTCGGACAATGAGGGCATGAGTATATTGTAAAGGAGGAAGGGTGAAGGGGGAAGAGCCTGTCCTGAGCTTGCCGAAGGAATGAAAGGGGAGCAGGTAATTAGTGATTAGGTGATTGGGCAACAAGGGAATCAGATGAATGGGGTTGTGTCTTCCCTACCTGTGGGATTTGCGGCGGCGCTCAAATGAACGTAGGGGCGCACCAACGTGCGCCTAGAGCATAGACGTGCGCCCAAGACCGGCCTTACTCGACCGGCAGGCTGACGGTGAAGGCGCTGCCTATCCCCTCCTCGCTCTCCACCGAGATAGTCCCGCCGTTGGCCTCCACCAGGCTCACGCAGATTGCCAGCCCCAGCCCCAACCCCCGTGATTTGGTGCTGAAGAGCGGCTCGAAGATCTTCTCCAGGTTCTCTGCGGGGATGCCGACGCCGGTGTCGGTGACCTGGATGTCTACCCGGCCCTCTTTCTCCAGGGCCTCAATAACCAGCACGCCTCCGTCTTTCATGGCATCGCAGCCATTACGAACCAGGTTGACCAGCACCTGCTGTATCTGGCGCGGATCCACGAATAAGGAGGGGATTTCGGCGGGGATGTTGAGAACGACTTCCACATTTTCCGGCGGTTCCTTTCTTTCCAGGGTACTGGATACCATCTCGGCGATCTTGGCTTTCTCTTTCTCCGGCATATTAACCCGGGTGATGTCCAGGGTGTCGGTCACGATGCGGCTGATCTCTAGAATCTCGGAGTCGATGATCCCCAGATATTCCTTGACCTCCTCGCCAGCATCAGGCAAGACTGCGCCCAGGAAGTAAACGGCGTTGTTGATCACGGAGAGGGGGGTGCGGATCTCGTGGCTGACCGAACCGGCCAGTTCGCCCAGGAAGGCCAGCTTCTCCTGCCGGAAGAGGGCATCCTGCGCATCCTTGAGTTCCAGGGTGCGCTCTTCAACCATCTCTTCCAGGCGCACGGAGTATTCTTGCAGGGCATACTCGGCCTTGACCCGCTCGGTGATGTCATGAGCGGTGCCCTGGGTGCCGGTGATCTGTCCATCAGCATCCAATATCGGCTTGGCGGTGAAAATCATATTCACTCTGTCGCCGTTGGCGGTTAGATAGACAGTCTCATAGCCTTTCACCTGCCCCCCGGCGACAATCTGTTGGAAGGTTTTTCTATCCCTCTCCAGGACATCCTCTGGCTTGAAATCGGTGATCGGCTTGCCCAGCATCTCCTCGATCTTATAGCCCAGAGTTCCTTCCCAGGCTTCATTCAGGTAGGTGAAACGTCCCTGGCTGTCAAGTTTCCAGATCAAGTCCTGAGAGGTCTCGACCAGATCGCGATATAGGGCTTCGCTCTCTTGTAGGGCCTGTTCAGCCTGCCTGCTTTCGGTGATGTCGGTAAAGGTGGTATAGACCTGGTAGGGCTTCTCTTCCCCCTCCCGTATTTGTGGAACCGCATTGATCCTCAACCAGCGGTATTCTTCTTTCTCAGGAAGGAATACGCCCATAATGACGTCGTTCACGCTTTCCCCGGTTTTCAAAGCAACCATCGCCGGGTGGGTTTCTCCGGGGAAGTCTGCGCCATCTTCGTGTATTGACCTCCAGCGCGGGTCCATAGAAGTACGCCCCATCATTTGATCCTGGGTTAGCCCCAGGACTCGCTCTGCCGCAGGATTGGCAGAGAAAATATTCCCCTCTGCGTCTTGGTAAACTACGCCTTGGGCCATGGTTTCAAACAGTAAGCGATGTTTTTCTTCACTCTCCCGGAGGGCTTCTTCCGCCTGTTTGCGCTCAGTGATGTCGCGGATAATTGTTAATGTAGCCAGCGTTCCATGGTAATTAATATTCCCTGAGTTTACATCAACTTCGAACCGCATCCCATCCTTATGCAGCGCTCCCATTTCATAAATGCTAGGCATGTCCTCACCTTGTGTGCGCCGTTGATATATGTCAATGATTCTGGGGCGTTCCTCTGGATGTACATATTCCATGAAATCGGCGCCTGTGATCTCATCAATCGAATAGCCAAACATTTCAGCCATCCGAGCATTGACAAATTTCACTTTTCCGTTTTGAACAATACTGACGCCATCATTGGCTCGTTCAACTAGATTGCGATATTTCTCCTCACTCTCCCGGAGCGCTTCTTCCGCCTGTTTGCGCTCGGTGATGTCGCGGGCAAATGATAATGTGGCTGGTTTCCCATGATAATTTGTGATTCCAGAGTTTATCTCGACTTCAATCCGCCTTCCATCCTTATGCAGCGCTTCCATTTCATATATGCTGGGAATGTCCTCACCTTGTATACGTCGTTTATAGATATCAATAATTCTAGGGCGTTCCTCTGGATGTACATACGCTAAGAATTCAGTGTCAATCATCTCAGCGACTGTATAACCAAATATTTCAGCCATCCGAGGGTTTACAAATTTCACTATCGCGTCTTGAGCGATAATGACGCCATCGTTGGCCCGTTCAACTAGATTGCGATACTTCTCCTCACTCTCCCGGAGCTCTTCTTCCGCCTGTTTTCGCTCGGTGATGTCTTTCGATGCGCCGTAATATCGCACGACCCGCTCTTTGGCCTCATCCCACTCTGGCTGGGCATAACTGGAAATCCACCGGATGTCGCCATTTTTATTCAGGATGCGGAATTCGTCCACAACCGTTTCCCCTTGAGAGAGTTTCTCAACCCGAGTTTCGATCAGGGGAAGATCTTCGGGATGAATGATGGACAACGTGCCTTGTTCTTGAAGTTCTTCTACTGAATAACCGGACATTCGGGAGAAAGCGTCCGTCGCCCATTCCAATTCAAATTGACCGTCCGGCTCTATCCGGTAAACGAACGTATAATCGGTCGCCAGTTCGGAGACAATCCGGTAACGGTCTTCAGCTTGCTTGCGCTCGGTGATGTCGCGGGCGATGCCATTGATGTGGGTGAGTGATCCTTGTTCATCATAGTGAGGATTGCTGTTCCAAAGGAAATGACGCACCTCGCCGGTGCGGCTCACTTGCCGGTTTTCGATTGTGATCTTGGTTACTTTTTCCTCCAGCCATCCCGCAAAGGCTTGGGTGGTCGCCTCCCAGTCATCGGGGTGGACGAAGTCGAAAGCGGATAGACCGATACATTCTTCTGGCGGCAAACCGAACGCTTTTTCAGCTACGTGATTGACATAAGTAAAATTGCCTTCGGCATCCACCTGAGTGATGAGATCGTCGGTGCCTTCCACGAATTCCCGGTATTGCTCCTCCGCTTCCTGTAATGCTTGTTCTGCCTGCGCTTGTTGGGTTTTGTCGTGCAAGATGCAGTGCGTGCGTTGGAATTCCCCTTCTTCGTCATAGGCTATCCGGCCATCAATCGAGACAATGAGGGTAGAGCCATCCTTCCGCGCCATCTCGAACTCCGCTCCCTGGAGCCGTCCAGAGGCTTTGAATCGGGGGAACCTTTCTTTGACCAGATCTTGATGTTCAGGGATCATGAATTCGCCAAACCAGCGGCCGATCACTTCCTCCCGGTCCTGGTATCCCAGTGTGTCCAACCAGGCCTGGTTGACCTCAATAAGGCGGCCCTCGCCATCCAGGGATTGATATCCCAAGGGAGCGTCCTCGTACATCAGGCGGAACTTGGATTCGCTCTCCTTCAGGAGGGTGGTGGACTGTTCGCCTTCGGTCTGGGCGGCTTCCAGTTCGGAGACTCGTTTTTGGGTCTCTTTTAATTGGGTAAGCAATTGAGCTTTGGTTTTTCCAGCCATGAGGGCACCTCATTGAATAGTATAAGGATGCTTGGCCCCTCGTTCACCTGAAGTAGTGAACTTTTAAAAACGTAAATTTTGGTCTCACTCGCAACCTAGCATTGACGAGTTTACTTTGTCGTTATAGCAATACCTTCGCCAAAAACGATGCCTTTTAGCTCAATGAGCCTCTCTAGTAGCAT
>CBDUUP010000091.1:0-13257 GCA_965370435.1 uncultured Anaerolineales bacterium
TTTCACCTATTCCAGGGCAGGTCGGTGATATCTATTTCGAAACACGCTTCTGTGTCGGGGTCAAGATAGGTCTCGTAATACGTTTGAGTGTCCATGTCCGTCGGATACTCTTCTAATAAGAAGTAATCCTCAGGATTGTCTAAATAATAGAATTCCTTGAAGGATCTCGGTTCTTGGGGTGGCCAGAGAATTAGACCAGGTCTCAAAGAATTAAAGCCATAAATACGCTGTGGGCATAAACTGATAGCGTTATCAGTCTTTTCAGCAGAACTAAGCATGCTCACAGTGATACCATGTTGGGGGTAGAATAACACAAGCCAGTAAGATGGAATGAAATCAACTGTCTCAAGATCTACCGCTAACCAGATTTCAGCAGGTTTCCCAAATTTGGCCAAGAGGCCGGACATCGAATCGTCGAAATATGGCGTTACTAGCAGAGCCCTCACAATGATCTCTTGAATGATATCTCCCTCAAAATACAAGTTGGCGCTAAAAAACCCATATCCACTGGGGTCAACATTATTTGGGACATCGAGCAGAAAGCTATAATGTGCTCCTCGTTGGAGGAAAGGGCCACCAATACGTAACAAAGGGGAAAAACGCTCATGAACTTCTTGCCAGGAGGTTTCGCCAGGAGTGATCCCCCACCAGCAGGGTAATTCACAGCCGCCATTGTTTTCGTAAATCGCAAGGATGATCTTCAAAGCCTCATCCGGCGGTATGGTGGGCAAAGGTGTGAATGTGATGGGTATGGTCGGCCAGGGTGTCCTAGTAATTGTGGAAGTAGGCGTATGGGACGGGGAAAGCATCACCGTCGGGGAGGATGTATTTGTGGGTATGGGCGTGTCGGTCGGCGGGAGCGAGGTATCCGTCAGGCTGGGGACAGGGGTTTCAGATGTGGCGCAGCCATTCAGCGCGATCACGAACAGCAGGCACAGCCAAAATATGGACTGGGAATAACGTAGGTGGTCTTTCATGGTATTACGCTCCCTGGACGTTTATGTCCCGGATAGGTTGGAAACTTGATTCTATTATACACCCCCTTGATAGCGGTTCGCGGCCCGGCTAAAGCCTCGACTCCAATGACGAAAATGTGGGATGGCTAACTGGCTTCGTCGCCTGAGACGCCAGGGACCTGTCCAGCATAGACGCCGTGATACTCCGGGGGCAACAATTCGGCTATACGCAGCATCACCTGGTCGGCGTTGGCCTGGCGAGCCGCGCGGCGGGCTTCGCCGTTCTCCTCTATGGGCGGCAGGGTGAAGGGCTTGCCGATGTTGACCTGGATGCGGGGCTGCCGGAAGGTCAAGGCGCGCTTCAACGCGTCGCCATGCGTCCCAGTGACGCCCACCGGCACCACGGGAACGCCAGCCTGGTCCATCACGTAAGCCACGCCGGGCTTGCCTCGCCGGAGGCCGGGCTTGCGTGAGCGCCCCCCCTCCGGAACCAACAGCAAGGGCCGTCCGGCCCGCAATACCGCCAGAGCTTTTTCCAACACTTCCCGGTCGTAATTGCCCCGGTCCACCGGAATGCCCCCATGCCAGCGGGTCATGAACCCCTGTCCGGGCCGCGACCATACGTCGGCCCCCACAACGGGTTCCGCCCAGCGCGGCCATAAGGCCAGGAGCAAGGGCGATTCATACAAGGAGACGTGGTTGGGTGTGATGATGTAAGCGCCTTCTTTGGGGATATTCTCCTTGCCGGTCAATTCCACCCGGATCAGGAGTTTTACAAGCGGCTTGAAGACGGCCCAAAGCAGCTTGCGTTTGAGATATACCGTGGGGGTTATGCGGAATTCTGCGGGCATGGACGGCTCCGAAATCGTCTAAGTGGTCGAAGTAGTCTTAGTGGTCTGAGTTGTCCTTTCGACCACTTAGACCACTAAGACAATTTAGACTACTTAGACTCATTAACTAGTTCTCTGACTTTTTCTATGACTTCTGCGATGCTCAGTCCATCGGTATCCAGGGTGTGGGCATCCTCGGCGGGGCGAAGGGGGGCGATGGCGCGGGTGGAGTCGAACCGGTCCCGGTAGCGCATCGCTTCCAGGATTTCCTCATAAGAGGCCTCTTCGCCTCGCGCCTGGCCTTCGTCGTAACGCCGTCTGGCTCGTTCCTCTGCGGAAGCGTCCAGATAAATCTTTAAATCGGCCTCTGGCAAGACTACGGTCCCAATGTCCCGCCCAACCATAATCACCTTGCCCCGCATCCCCACCTGGCGCTGTTTGGGGGTCAAGGCATCTCGCACGCCAGCGTAAGCGGAGACCACCGAGACGTTGGCGTCCACCGCCGGTTGGCGGATCGCCAGGGTCACGTCGCGGCCATCCACCCAGACCTCGTACCCGCGGCCTCCGTTCTCTTTGGAAGGCAGGCGCACGTCAATATGAATTTTTTCGGCCAGGGAAGTGATCCGGGCATCGTCCTCCATATCCGCCTCGGCGTCCAACGCCGCCAGGGTGACAGCCCGGTACATCACCCCGGTGTCGAAGAACAGATAGCCCAACTCCTCGGCGAGTCTCCGCGCCACGGTGGACTTCCCCGAAGCAGCCGGGCCGTCAATAGCGATGATGGTCGGTAAGCTCATAAGACAGTGGATAGTAGGCAATCGAGATCAGTTAGTGGGCGGTTAGCGTCTCGCATTCTTAGCATTTCATCGCTCAATCTCGGCTTCATCTAGCGCTCCGGGATGAAGTCTTCAAGGTCTTCTTCTTCCGGGACAATGATCTCATCCGTATCCGGCGGGGTTTCTTCTTCTTCCACCGGCGGCAGCAGCGAGCCTTCGGGGAATACGTCGCCTCTGGCCCATAGAACGATCTCTCCCGGCGCGGTGGGCGCTTCCCGGAAGACCAGCCAGGCATACCAATTGGCGGGCAGAGCGCCATCCCAATTGGGGAATCGCTGCCAGGTGAAGCTCTGGCCGCGGTAGACCACCGAGGTGACCGGCTCGCCTTGCGCCAGGCTAGAAATAAGGATCAGGGGCAATTCGCCAAAGGCCAGGTCATCCACGTAGCGCGCCTCCGGCATCAGGCGCAAAGCCCACTGCAAGGAAGGCGAGGCCACTCGGATCGCCACTTCAATGGCGTCCCGGCGGCCGGTCTTCCACTCTGAGAGGTCTTGCAGGGTGTCCATCAGCAGGCCGGCCTCCGCGGTGGATGGAGGCGGGGACCATAATTCGTGGCGTGCGGTCAGGTGGCTCTGAGCGCCCGCCCAACTGGCGCTGAAGGTGTACAATCCCAGACTGACGACCAAACCCCAAACCAGGCCGCGCAGGGCCGATGAATATGACCAACCCAGGCCGATCAAGACCGTCGCCAGGCCGATGATACCCAGCGCCACGCCGATCATGGTAAAACGCACTAAAATCGGGTCGGTGTTGGCCATTGAAAAATCAAATATACTCACCAAATCACCCACCGTCAGAGTTTTCATCATCCAATAAACCACCAACAACCAAAACAGGCCGCCTGCGATTGCTGAAGCGAAGCGAATTTCCTTATTGACGACCGGCCAGATTCCGGCGATCACCGCCGGAATGGCGGCCAATAAAAATGCCGCCAACATCATTCTCCATCGTAAAGCCTCGCCTTCCCCAGGCTGCACGTACCCGGCCAGGTTGGAAAAGTTCAACCAGGCGAAGGCCAGCAGGATGACCACCAGAGCGGTATTTCCCAACGCCACCGGATTATCCTTCTCTTCCCACCGGAAGTATCGGGACAACTCTTTGGCCGCCAGCGCCCACAAGGGGATCAACGCCCAGGTCAAGTCGGCGACCATACGGGCCGGATACACCACCGCCAGGGCCAGAGCGGTCAGCAGCCAGAGGCTCATCAAACGCCCCATTTGATCGCGCTGGGTCCAAGCGCGCAGGATGGCGACGAAGACAAAGACGAGGGCCAACGGTTGGTAGACGAAGAGGGCGGTCATAAGACGGCTGGCGGGCACACTGGCTTGCTCGACCCAACCGGAGAGATACACCGTGAATACGCTCCCCAGGCCCGCCAACCCCTGGGGGAAGCGCAAGAACAAGGTCCCGGCGATGAGGAGCGTCCCTGCAAAGGCGATCAAAGCCATCCGCAGAGACACCCTCTGGGTTTCCTTATCCACAAGGTCAACACTATATTGTTCCTCATTTTCAGACCCCCCCAACCAGCGATACAACGTCCAGGCCAGGGCCAACCCCAGGATTCCGGGCAGGATTGCGGGGCCGGAGAGCAGCGCCAGGCCGCCCAGTATCCCGGCGGCTACGGGAATCTCAAATATCCAGGCCGCCAGGGCCAGTACCATAAAACCAACCGCCAGCATCGGCCCGCCCGCCAGACGGGAGACCGCCACCATGCCCGGATCCAGGGCCAGAGCGAAGGCCAAGACCAATCCGGCCTTGCGCCCCAGGCGCCGGCGGAAGAGGAAAGGAGCCAGGACCAGCACACTGCCCAAAAGCGCGGGCAGGAAGCGGGCCAGGGCGTCGCTGCTGCTGAAGACAAAAAACAGCAAGCCGGTCAGCAGCGCGTAGGCGGGATGGGCGCCAATAACGGCCTCCCCGCCCCGAGAGACCTCCCAGGCCTGGAGCGCCCAGGTGGCTTCATAATCAGAAAGCGAGGTGGCGCCGAGGTTCAATAATCGCATTCCCAGCGCCAAAACAAAGGCCAGGATATACAGGGCATGTTCAATGGTCAAATTTTTTAATTTCATAGTTCGAATCGTCCAGCGCCAATTATAGCATTTGTGGTTCAAGAAAAAACTTCGCGAGTTGTCAGGGTACCAGATAAATGGTCACCTGGCCTTGCTGAAAGACGGGGACCAGATTGACCTGGAATTTGGTCTCGTTCACGCCGTAGGTTGAATACTCCAGCGAGCCGACGAATATATAGCGGATGCCATATTTTTCCAAGATCGCCGCAGCCTCCTGCCAGTTGGAGGTGCGGTAGAGGCGTTCAATGTCGGCCTGGCGGCTGCCCACCTCTTCGTACCCGCCCCGCCACTGGCCTTCGTGGCCCGGCCACCCCAGCAGGGAGGGCTGGCCGCTGTGGACCGAGATGCGGCCATAAGCGGAGTAACTGCCGCCCACCGCTTCGGTCAACGGGCCTAAGGGCGCAGTCTGAAGCCAGAGGACGGCGGCAAGCTCATCCGCGTTCAAGTAAGGGGCGGTGCCATCCAGGGTAAGCCCTGCCTCCCGTTGGAAGCCGTTAGTCTTGGTGTTGATCCCAAAGACAGTGTAGCTCATTCCCACTACCAGGAGCAGGGCCAATCCGGATCCATATAGGATGCTCTGGATCGTGCGGAGGGCCTTGAGCAGAACGGCGGCTCCAAAAGCGGCCACCACGCCCCACATCAACCAGGCCTGATAATAGAATTTGAAGATGGTGTTGATCCGCCAGCCGAAGTTGTCCCGCAGGTAAAAGAATTCAGGAGCTAAAACCAACAGCGCGCCAATCAGGAGCAGCAGCAGGGAAAAACCGTGCGCGCCGAGTTGAGGAGCAGCAGGAGCAGGGGGCTTCTCCTCTTGTTCTTCAGCGATCTCTTCGCCGGAGCGCGGCCAGAACAGGCCGACAACACCGGCGATCAACACGGCCAGGGTGATCAAGCTTCCGGCGCGCAAGAATCGGCGGCTGAGGCCTTCGCCAAACACATTCGTCTCCTCGCCAGCGCCCATGACACCGAGATAGGGGCCTCTGGCTTCGGGGATGGACAAGGCGATGTAGGCGCCCGCCAGAGATAGCAAGAACAATACCAGAATAAAACCAAATGCCAATGCAAGCCCCCGCCAAAAGCGGGAGCGGTCTTCGGTCCTGTTCCAAAGATAAATCAAGTATGCCCCAATGGGCAAGAAAAGGGTGGCGAACATGAGCCAGAGGTGGGAACCGCGGGTGGAGTAGATCAAATTGGGGATCACTCCGCCCGCCTGAGAGGAAAATCCGACGTAATAAGGCAAATAGAGCAAGATGCCGCCCAGAGCCAGGGCCACACTCAATCCCAGAAAATCTCCCAGCCTGGCCCAACGCCAGCCGTCTTGTTGGGCGCGCAGGAGAGCGTAAGCCCCGGCGAAAACGGCGACGTACATAGGGAAGTCCCAGGTATTGAGGAAAGCCATCCCGCCCAGGATCAAGGCCGCGGTCCCAAAGGCCAACGGGCTGAGGTTGAAACGCAGCCTCCCTACGCGAAACTCGCCTTTCCCGCCGCCCAGATACAGGTTGAGAGCCAGGGCCATCGCCAGGAATGCGAAGGGCAGGGCCAGCACGTGGGGGTGCAGGTCGCCCAGGATGAAAGAGAAAGCGGGGAACTCGTCAATGATCTCCCGGTGGTGTCCATCCAAGGCATAGTCCTGCACCACCCGGGAAGACTGCCACCACCACAAGTAGCGGTTGGGTATCCAGGATGGCTCCACCGGGGGCGGCGCTTCCCACCGGGGGACTTGCAGCCAAGCCCAAAACTTGGAACTCATGCGTCCCCGGGCTTGGAGTATCTCCATCAACCCGCCTAGATTGCTGACCAGCAATACAAATACCGGGCCGAGAAGAGCCAAGAACCAGTTATAGCCTTCCGCTTCGGTTCCGACCTCCCCTTCCTTCCGGCCGGCTCGCCAGACCTCCAGGAGGTTGTAGACCATTCCAAACGCGCCCACCGCGCCGAGAGCGAACACCAGCGAGATGCCCAGATTGAAGGCCACCGCGCCGGACACGCTAGTCGCCAGGGCCATCATGCTCACCAGCACGTAGCCGAAGTAATAATAGGAGATAGCGTACCCGGAGAGCCAGGGGTCGTGGGGAGGCATGGAGGGCGAGCGCAGGATGGCATTGATGAAGGCCATTTCCATGGGCTTTTCAGTGCCGGTGGCTTCCGGGTTGGCCGAGCGCACCAGGGCCATGAAGGCCAGCGCAATTATGAAAAGCAGTTCGACCGTGATGACCATTTTTAATCTGGCCCGGAACCAGGCTTTCAATTCATCGCGGTCAATGCCTTGCAGCGCCCAGTAGCCCAACCCCGCCAGCGTTGCCAGAACAATGAGCAGGCTGCCCAGGTCATTTTTCAGAACCCCCAGCGAACCCAGCAGCCAGAAAAGGAACCCCCACAACAACCAGCCCAGGGTGCGGCTGAAGGCATATCCCCGATCCGGCAGGGCGGGGAACAGCCGGTAAATGAGGGGAAAGGTCAGCAGACCGACCAGGGAAATGACCAGATACCAGAGAATGACAGAGATCATGGGCAGCTCTCGGTTATGGATATTGGATAATAGTGAATGGTGAATAGATGATGCACAACATTTTGCATCACCAAATTTATTAATGCTAGATCAGATGGTTTCTGACAAGTATCCGAATTATGATTTCGCAATCCGTTATCAGTGAACAGATTGATATGTTCCTTGCTAGGCGCTATTATCCATTCACCATTCACTTTAACGAATCACCTCGTAGATCACCATGTCGCCATAGCGGAAGACCTCCCGCCAGAGGATGCCATCGAGGGCTTCAAACTTATCCAGGCCGGGGCCGGGATAGGCGGCCCGTTCCAACTGGCCCAGGACGATGTAGCTGACCTCGTATTTATCCAGGAAGGCGCGGGCGGCTTCGGCGCTTTCGGTCTGGTAAAACTCGGGGACCTCAGTCCCCCAACGATCCGTGATCCAAGTATGAGCAATGGGGTTGGTGCGCTGCTGGCGCTGGTGCCAGTTCCAGCCGATGACGCTGGGATTGCCGGTGTAGATGGCGAAGCGGGAACCCCAGTGATATTCACCAGTGGTGGCCTCCACGAACACCGGAGATCCGATCACGTTATCCTGCACCCAGCGGATGGCGTAGTAATCCTGGATCAGGTCGAGTTGGGCGTCGTAATCGTGGGTGATGCCATTTATCATGTAGGCCATACCGTCCAGGGTGAGGGGAGCATCAGCCCAGACTCGATCAACGATTTTGGCGTAGGTCGCTGTCAGGGGGAACAAGGCTGTACAGGCCACCAGGAACGCCAGAGCGACCCGCCAGGCATTCCGCCAACGGGGCAGCCATTGGGGCATTTCACTTAACAGCCAGCCCAACCCCGCCGCCGAACTGACCGCGAATAACGTCCAGGTTTGCAGATAGAATTTAAAGACCGTGTTCATGCGGCCCACGTCGTCCGCCAGGGTGACCACTTCAACCATCATGGTCAGCGTCAGGCCGGTGCCCACCAGGAAGAGGACAAAACGCTTGGCCTCAGGAATGCCGGGGCGCAGGAGCAACACACCGGCCCAGGCCGCCAACGGCAAGGCGATCAAGAATATCGGCGCAGGGCCAATGACAGTATCCACGGACGGATCTACCACCTCCCCAAACGTGGGGAGGCCGACAAATGCCATAAGGAAGGTCGCCGCCAGCAGCAACACCACCACCGCCAAGATAAAACCTTTATACGGCTCCAACTTGCGCAATGCGGAGAGGGGGGTGGCAGCCAGCCATTGGCGAGTCTCCCAGAGCATCCAGGACACCAGCACGAACAAGAACAAGCCCCAATGGCCCAGATAAGCGCCAATGGGGGTATGGAACTTAAACCAGGGCCGGACGCCGACCGAACGCGAATACCAGGCCGCGTAGGGTTGGAAGAGGGCGATAGACAATGCCACTAAGCCAGCAACGCCCCCTGCCACAACAAGCAGGCGTCGAACCGCAGCGGGGAAAACCGACAACCAACTTGACTTTATCCGATCATAGTTCCGCCAGAGAGCATACCCCAGCGCCACGACGCCCAAGCCCAGATAAGTGGGCATATCCCAGGTATTGGTGGGGCGCAGAACGCCGATCGCCATGCCGCCGATCAGGAAGCCCGACAACGTTCCGACCCAGCCGCGCCACCGGCCGCGGGCCAGGGCAACCGATAACGCCCAGGCCAGGGCGACCAGCGCGATGGGCAAGGCATACAGGTGGGCGTGCGGGTCGGCGTATATGACGGTGAAATAGGGGAACTCCGTGATGGGTTGGGTATCGCCCGGCATGGAGGGAATTATCCGGCTGGGGTTCCAGTACCAATCGGCGGTAGCATATGGAAGCTTGGCTCCATTGGCCAACGCCTCAAACAGGCCCCGCAGGGTCCAAATCGCGCGGGAGAACACATTGCCATCCCCCAGCGCCATCCCTTCAGGCAAGCCCAATTTCTGGTAGCCATCCAGGATCATTTTCACAGTGCCCAGATTTCCCAGCACCGCCATTCCCAGCGCGCCGGACAGCCCCACCAGCCAGGGCGCAACCCGGCGGACCGGCGGGGCATCGCCGCTTTCATCTTCAGGGTCGGGAACGCGGGGGAATGCGGCTTGGAACAGATTCCAGGCCACCGAGAAAGCTCCCATAGCGATCATCATGAACAAGGTTGGCAGGATCAGGTTATAGGCGAAGGCGGGGACGAACCCCAGCAATTTGACCAGCGCGCCCACGAACACAAAGCCGTAGTAATAATAATGGATGTACCCCCCCGAGAACCAGGGGTCAAAAGGTGGGAAAGAAGTGCTCTTCAGCACTGCGTTGAAATAGGCGAAGTCCATGGGCTTCTCGCCGCCCTTCCAGGGGTGCCAAAGGTCGGGGTTGCCCAGGCGAACCAGGAGGTTGAACAGGAAGAAGGCCAGCATCAGCCCTTCGATCATGAGGAAGTAACGCTTCTTCTCTTTCCATTCCTGGGCCAGTTCGTTGCGCTGCCAATAGGCCAGCAAAGCGCTGACGACGATCATAATGCCCAACACCACCGCGATGGCCAGGCGGCTGAAGGTCAAGCCCACCGAACCGGACAACCAGCTAAAATAGGACAGCGTAAGCAATCCCACCGTGCGAGCCAGGGGATAGCCGCGGTCGGATAAACCGGGGAAGGCCAATCGCACCAGGGGATAGGCGATCAACCCCAACAGGGCCACGCATAAATACCAGAAGATGACCCCCAACGGCTGGAAGCTGTTGAAGATGGCATTCGGGTTGAAGAGTTCCGACCAGGTGCCTCCGGCGCGCTGCTCCGCCAGACGGTCGGGAGTCAGCAGCAGGTCGGGGGCCTCTTCGGCGGCATCGCCGCTGAGGTCCACCGCGCCCAGGAGCGCCCTCACGTAGACCGGGTCATAATCATCGGTCTTCTGGAAGATAAAGACCTTGGGGTGGTCGTACACGGTGAAGGCTTCTTCAGAGAACTGGTCGTTGATCTCGAAAGGGCCTATGCTGGGATGGGAGGTGAAGGTTTGGATCAGCTCAAAACCCAGATCGCCCTGGAAATCGCCCGGTTCGGCCACGTTGTAGCACCATTCGATCTCTTTGTCTTCCGGGCAGCCGATCAGACTGCGATAATAGGCGATGTTGAGGGCATAGCGGTCGGGCAGGCGGGAGGTGCTGCCCCATTGGCGGCTGGAGGAGATGTAGACGTAGTCGGCTTTGTCCAAATTATCCAGGAAGATCACCAGTTTATTGGTGTCGTCGGGCCAGTACATCTCGAAGCCCAGGTCACCGGCGTACAACCCGCCAAAGCCATCATACTCAAACATACGCCGGGGTAGGGGGTCGTCCCAGGCGGTTTGCTGGGCCGCCGCGCTGCCGGTGATGTCTATCACGCCGTGTACAGATTCCAATGAGATGATGATCACATACCGCTCCCCTTCAATCAGTTGGACGGGTTCATCGAAGGTGAAGGTATAGCCTGAACCTAGGGGACTCTCCGAGTTCGAGAATTCGGATTTGACCGTGGCAGACCCCAGCGGAGTTTGGTCATCCAGGGAGCGGGAGATCGCCAACTGGAGCGTCTTTAGATCCGACCACCCGCTCTGGTCCACCACGTGGGGCAGATAGACCTCCGTCACTTCTCCGGTCATACGGGCGACGAAAATATTATCAAATGGGTCGCCGGTGCGGATCAGGCTGCTCGAACGGAAAGGTACAAGCTGTTGGTAATAGCCTTCATCAGTCTGGAGTTGTATGTTGATGGTCGCGCTATCAGTGATCTTGATCTCGCCATCCTCGGATAACAGCGTGAAGACAATCACATACTTCTCCCCTTCAAGCAGTTGAATTGGTTCATCAAAGGTGAAATAATAACCTGATCCTATGGGATTCTCCAAGCTTGAGAATTCGGATTCGACCGTGGCGGTTCCCAGAGGGGTCGAATCTTCCAGGGAGCTGGAGATCGTCACTTGGAGTACCTTCAATCCCTCCCCCTCGCTCCGGTCAACCACGTGGGCCAGATAGACTTCCTTCACTTCTCCGGTCTTCTCGGCCTCGAAAATAGTATCGTAGGGATCATCGGTGCGGATCAAGGTACTTGAATTAATAGTGACAAGCTGTTTGTGGAGGTTCTCCTCCGTTTGGAGGTGTAAATTGATGGCCGCGGGGACGTTTTCGTAGATCCACTGGGTGGCTTCAATGCGGGTTATGGGGCGGGTGTAGATGCGGGTGAAGGCGAAGGCATAGGCAAAGGTAGCCAGCAACACCCCCGCGCCGACCACACCGGCCAATATCTGGACTAGGCGTTTAACGTTTTCACGTTGAACGTTCAAACGTGCAACGCTGAAGACCGCCCAGGCTGCGAAGACCGCCAGGAGGGGATAGATGGGCATCTGGTAGCGCATGGTGGGGTTGAAGAGGGAGGACTGCCAGAGGAAGTACAAGGCCGTCCAACTCCACAGGACCAGGTGCTTTTTCTCGCCCAGGAGGATGCGCCAGCCCGCCCACAGGAAACCCACCCAGGCCAGGATGCCCAGGGGCAATCCCAGCCCCCAGGTTATCATGTTCTGTCCAGAGAACCAGAAGGGGCGGTTCTCCCACTGCACGGAGGGCGGGAACCAGCCTCCCGGTTGGTTCTGGCCCGCCAATGTCTTGAGGCTTTCTATCCACACCGGGTTGAGCTTGAGGCCGAAGAAGCCGGGGCCGGCGAAGGCATAGGGCTGGGCGATGCGGAAGATCAGCAGGCTGGTGAAGGCGGCTACAAACAGGTAGCCGACCCCTTCGGTCCAGCGCGTCTTGCGATCCGGGTGAGAGACAAGGTACAGGCGGACGTAGACGGCAATTGGTAAGGTGATGGCGACCGGGGCGGCGTTGATCTTGGAGGCCACTGCCATGCCCAGGGCCACCCCGAACATTATGCTGTCGAGCAAGAAGGGCAAATCGAAGATACGGCGGAATTTATCGAATACTTCCTGGAATTCGACCGGCAGGAGGGCCTCTCCTTCGCTCTCAGTTCCCGCGGCTATTTCCGCCTCCTCGTCCGCGGGCGGACTCATGGCAGGAGGTTCACTCTCCTTCGGTTTCCCCGTGGCGATCCGCACGGCATAATAGACCGCCAGGACCGCGAAGAAGGTCATAAAGGTGTCTTCTTTAAAGAAGTGGGAGAGCTGAATGGGCAGCACGGCGAAGGCGTAGAAAGCCGCCGCCAACACACCCACCCGCCGCTTGAACAAGCGGGTGGCGATCAAATACACCAGTCCCACCGTCATCAGGTCAAAGGTGGCCGAGAGCGGCCGCCCCACGAATCGGATGTCTCCATAGCCGATCTGGCCCACCCATTCGCCCACGTAGCGCACCAGGAAAATGGGGAAGGTGCCGTAGACGAAGAATCTGTAGTTGGGATAATTGGTGGGGTTCAGAACCGAGGTCTCGGTGTTGAAATATTCGCTGATTGACCCCACCGGCTGTATCTCTGATTCCACTTGGGCCAGGAAACGCTCATCGGGATGCAGGTACTCGCCCTGGTCCCAGTCCATGTTCATGAAACGGAAATAAGCTCCGGCCAGGAACACCAACAGCAAGAGGATGTCAAGTATGGGGAAGGGCCTCTTGGGAGAGGGCGCTTGATCGGAAGTGAGTTCAGGTTTGTCAGTCTGTATTGCCATAAGTCAATTTGATCCTGATTGTAGTAGTATTATCGCTCAATTCGATACCACCAAGTATACGAATATTCTTCAAATGTGAATGTCGCCAAGTGGTAACCCGTCCCAGCGGCACCTTGCCAACACATTCTTATCGGTGGCGCCGAACTTCCAATCTCATTATCTTGGTCATCTATCCTAACCACCGCTATAACAGGGCCAACATACCTTGCGGAGATCTGTTGAATATTCTGATCGTCGAGAATTACAGATGAAGAGGCAACAACGAAATCATAATCCCAGAAATCTCCTATTTCAAATAATTCATAGGTGTTGAGAAGCACACAAACGTGTTCCAAAGCAGGGCAGAAGAGATCGCCATCAATATAAATGATTACTAAGCCATCCTCGGTGAATTCTGGCTGAAGACACTCTTCTTGCTCAAATGGTCGTACCGTTACGCCT
>CBDUUP010000092.1:0-13189 GCA_965370435.1 uncultured Anaerolineales bacterium
TTAGAATAACAGCATCTTGAAGGGTGAAATACTTCCGGAAAATAAGAAACAACAATGCCAATAAAACCAAGGATAAGTTTATGTTTAGGTATTTTCCTTGCTGAAAAAACATTTCATCATTCTGGGTTGGCTCATTAAAAAATGCTTGAACAAACGGATACAATGGCATTTGGGCGCGATAACCTGTATAAGTGAAATTTGAAGCATAAACCTCCTTCGAAAAAGTCATATATGCCCTTTGATCAAACCGTGAGTACTCTCTATTTATCGGCGAATAATCTCTAGCGGTGTTGTAATAATATACTCCGAGGAATAATAAAATCCCAGCAGTAAATATAGGCTTCACGTATTTGTATTTTTCAAGTATTGAAAACATATAAATAATAATTGAGAGACCGATAACCGCCATAACGATTACTAATGGAATGACCCGTAAAATTGCTGCGCTTTGAGTTTTATCAACAAAGACAAACCATTGCCGAAGGATCATGAAACCCAAAAATGTTGCCATTATCGAAAAGGAATATCCAACTGTGGGCAATAATAAAACCACCAATTGAGCGCAAATGGCAGTTCCTAACAACGTTACCGGGATCATTCGGAACATAAATGGGCTATAAAACTTATCAGGCATAAATAACCATTGGGCAATCAGGAATACGCCAACAGTAAATCCCCCCAACGAGACATTCATCACCCACTGGGAATATTTAGATTTTTGAAAAAGTCCCCGAAATTTACTCTGTATGATAATAGATTGAGGCATTCCTCGCCAAAAAATTATCGTTAGCCAAAGGCTAACAATACTGATGGCTATAATCCCAACCGCCATTAGAATCCGTTCAGGTGAATAACCGAACAACCAAGAAGCTTGCGATCCTTTAGGGATAGCAAGAAGGAATATCAAGCAAGCTGCACTTTCAATGAACAACAACAAGAAGAAATATTTAAACTTAGAATTCATTATTTCTTTTTGTTCTTTCACAAGGTATCTCCCATTAAAATTCTAATGCGTATAATAGCAGTTGGTTTGAATTTACTAGCTTGATATAAATGGGAATAATACTAACTGTGTGACATCAAGACAAATAACAATTGCACAACATACCTAACTCCGCTTCTTCAACACCAACCTTATCGGCGTCCCAAGAAAAGGATACGCTTCCCGCATCCTATTCTCCAGATATCTCAAATAAGAATAGTGCATCAGTTCGGGTTCGTTGACGTAGATCATGAACGTGGGCGGATCGCTGCGCACCTGGGTGGCGTAATACATCTTGAGGTGCCTCCCGGCTTTGGAAGGCGTCGGGTGGCGCTCCTGTGCCCTGGCGAGGATACGATTCAGTTCGGAAGTCTTGATACGCACCAAGCGCTCTTTCTGAACCTTCATAGCGGTCGGGATCACCCGCTCCACCCGCTGGCCGGTCAAGGCAGAGATGAACAGCAGAGGGACGTAATCCATGAAGTTCAGTTCATACAAAATCTTCTTGGTGTACTCGTTCATCGTATAGGAATCTTTTTCGATGGCGTCCCACTTGTTGACCACCACCACGGTGCTCTTCCAGGCGTCCAGGATGTGCCCAGCGATGTGAGTGTCCTGAGAGGTGATATGGGAGGTGGCGTCAATGAGCAAGAGGGCGACGTGAGCGCGATTGATAGCCTGCATGGCGCGCAGCACGCTGTACTTCTC
The DNA here is from genome assembly GCA_965370435.1 of uncultured Anaerolineales bacterium. Taxonomy (GTDB): domain Bacteria; phylum Chloroflexota; class Anaerolineae; order Anaerolineales; family UBA11579; genus CBDUUP01. The sequence continues at coordinate 1,691 of CBDUUP010000092.1, forward strand.
CACCCCGGGTTCAACCTTCCCCCGGCGGCGTATCCCGGCGGTGTCAATCAACGTGATCTGCTCCCCTTCGTAGTCCACGTAGCTGTCCACCGCGTCCCTCGTCGTCCCCGCGATGGGGCTGACAATAGATCGCTCCTCCCCCAGGATGCGGTTGAGCAGGCTGGATTTTCCCACATTGGGCTTGCCGACGATGGCGATCTTGACCTGGTCGTCCTCTTCGTCAAACTCGTCCGGCACCAGGGTCTCAAAACTGGCGACCACACCGTCCAACAGATCGCCTATCCCTTGCCCATGCAGGGCGGAGATCACATAAGGCTCACCCATGCCAATCTCGTAAAATTCAAGGGCCTGCTGGCGGCGGGCCTCACTATCGCACTTATTGACCACCAATAAAACAGGCGGAAACAACTCATCGCCCCGGGGTTGCTGGTGGCTGCGCAATATCTGGGCCACCTCACGGTCAGCAGGCGTGACTCCGCTCTCCACGTCAACCAGGAAGAGAACGGTGTCCGCTTCCTTTATAGCAACCTCGGCCTGTGCCCGGATCTGGGGGATGAAATCCGCTGAACCAATGGAAAGCGGTTGGCGGCCTTTGCCCTTGCGAACCTGGGTGGGGTCGATCCCGCCGGTATCCACGATGTCGAAGAGGTTGCCAATCCACTCGGCTTCGGTCATCAAGCGGTCCCGGGTGGTGCCGGGAATATCATCAACCACCGCCAGCCGCTTACCGGCCAGCCGGTTGAACAGGGTGCTTTTGCCAACGTTTGGGCGTCCGACCAACGCCACCATAGGTTTACGCATAATTCATTCTACTTGATTAACAACCGCCCTAATCTTCCTCGGTTGGGGTAGGTGTTGGGGTAGGTGTTGGGGTAGGGGTAACGGTTGGGGTGGGCGTAGGAGAGGGGCCAGGCGTTGTGATGGGCGTTGGGGTGGCGGTGGGGGCCAAATCTATGATGACCTCAACGGTTGCGGGGATTATGGACTCAACCACAACACCCACCAACAGGATTTCATACTGCACTTCAACAAGGGTGTGCAACCCAACGTCCAATCCTGCAATATCGACGAAAACCCGGATATCTCCCTCGCTCACCCCCTCTCGTAATACAGACACCGGCCCAGCCAGTACAATGTCCACCGTCTCCGGGGAAACTTGAGCGACAAATTGCGGGTCTAATCCCACCACCTCCACAGTGAAGGATTCGGTTTGACTCCCCTGGATGGCGGCGATGCCAATATGGACTTGTATCCTCTGCTCATCAACCACCGAAACTCCTTCAGGCAAATCGAGAGAGACGAATATATCAAAATCATCTATAGCCCCAGTCAGGCTGACGGGCATGGTGCTCACATAGCTGGGCAAGCCTTCAACCAGCTCTGGATCTTCAGAAAAAACCACAACCGTCTTCGGGTCCCAGGTAATGCTGGATAACAAATAATTTTCAGCCGGCTCTCCCACGATCACCACGTCAACGAGCAAGGTAGTGTATCCGGCTTTTTGGATAATAGGTTGGTGGAAAGCGACTGTGAGCGGTGAAACCGATAATCCGATGACGCTTTGCCCCTCAACATCCATCACCTCCAGGGATACCGTGGCGTCAACGTCTTCCCTGGCCCCAGAAATGTCCAAGACCGCCATCACATGGTCCACCCGATCCATTAAAGACTTAGGTCCAGACACCGTCACTGAGCTGTCGGTAACTGTGAGTGGGCCAACTTCAAATCCTTGCGCCGGTTCACCATTGACGTCCGTAAGGATGGTCATGGTTCGCTCTACCAATTCCTCCAGCGTCACCGTCAAGGATTGAGGCTGAAATTCAATGAGACGGATCGGCAGGTCCAATGGGATCTCATATTGAATCTCTACCTGGTGAATACCAGGCCCCAGCCCGGCCAAGTCCAGGGTGGCATGCACCATTGTCGCGTCGCTCTCCAACATCGCCCACACCGATGCTGGCGCTTCCAATTTCATCTCCACCCGGTCGGCAAGTTCGTTCATCAGCAGCAGCGCAGGCCCCTGGCCCACAACATCCAACACTATGCCGTCAGGGTAGTATTTCTCCACATTGGGGTCTGCATCTAAAACGGCAGAAACCCAAACTGCCAAAGCCAAGCCAAAGGCCAATAATAAGGTTGCCATATTGTCCAAGAACCAACGCAAAGGACGACGGAACATCTCAGTTCACCTCCCTGCGGCGTTGGCTCAAAATAGGGAACACTCTCACCCAAAGCCTTTCCCAGGCGTTTTTGGGTTCTGGAGGGCGGAAGAAAGTTCGCAAAATGCCCTCCAGCCGGTCCACGTCCAGACGCTGGATCATGCGGCCGCCGGAGGAAACCGAGATCGAGCCATTCTCCTCAGATACAACCACGGCAACCGCGTCGCTGACCTCCGAAGCGCCCAGGGCGGCCCGGTGGCGCAGGCCCATAGCCCGCTCCGAGGATTGGGCCAAAACGCCGCTGGTCGAAATGGGCATAACGCAAGCCGCGGCCTGAATACGCTCGCCCGAAACGATCACCGCCCCATCGTGGAGAGGCGTATTTTTATAAAAAATCTGCAAGAGCAATTCCGGCGAAAGAAGAGACTCCATCCGCACGCCGGTCGCCGCGTATTCCTGGAGGCCATCCAATCGCTGCAAGACAATGAGGGCGCCGTGCCGCCGGTCAGAAAGCCGCCCGCAGGCATGCACGATAGATGAAATAACGTCGTCATTACCACCGGAAGCTCGTCGTCTTGCCTCGGTGCTGGTCAGCAGGGGGATGTTGCTGGCGCGTCCCAGGCTTGCCAGGGCGCGGCGAATCTCCGGAGCAAAAATAACCGGTATCGCCAGCAGCAATGCGGGCAGCGTCACCTGGATAAGCCAGGAGAACGCTGGAAGCCTTAGAAAGCTGGTCAACAAAGTTATCAAAACAATTAGAAATAGAATCCCCCGCAGCAAGACCGTCGCCTGGGTATCTCGCAGCAAGAGCAAGATAGCGAAGAATATCCCGCTCACCAGGAGCAGGTCAATAACACTCAACCAGTCCAGACGCTGGAAGATAAATAATAATTCGCTAATCAATTCAGACACTTGACTACCTTGCGGGGCGGGTTAATTTCAAGTATATCAGCCTTTATCTTACATGGGGCTGTTTATGCGGTTTTCCTGAGCGCCAAGACCTATCGAGACGCCTACATAGGCCGCATTACCCGGTCAACTCGCAATTGCTTGAAGAGTAAGACCGTCCCCTCTTGCATCCCCTCCTGGGCGGCCTCTTGCCATGCGCGCACATTCAATCCATCAATGCTGCGCGGTTCGTATCCGAGTTCCTTCCACACAGCTTGCTCTTGGGCCAACTTGGATTCGACAATGAGCAATGAGGCTTCACTTTGCAGCTCTTTAGAGGCAGCTTCCACTTCCTCGATCAGGCATTTCATGGCCTTTTCGAGCGGCTGGCTGGCATCTACGTAAACGTCATCGGTGCGGGTCACCAGATTCTCAACCTGCCATCCCACCAGGCCCACCAACTTATTCTTGGACCTCAAGAGCATGAAGGCTTTTTCTCCAAAGGCTTCAATGACTTTGGCCCGGCTCATCTGGCGCTGGCCGCCGCTGAGTCGGGTGATGACCATCGCTATCTCTTCGGCCTGGTGCGGGCGAGCGCGCTCCACCGAGAATCCTGCCTCGGCGGCCGGGGCAGCCGGAGCAGCCGCCTTGGCCGGTTCGGGTTGGGCTTCGGCGTCCGGGAAAGCCTCTTGCCAAACTTCCATCACCCGTTTCCAGGTATCCTCAAACGATCCCGCGTTGTAGATCATCACGTCGGCGGCGACGATCTTGTCTTCTTGAGGGCTTTGGGCATCCATCCGCTGGCGGGCCGTCGCTTCATCCATGCCCCGCTTTTCCATCAGACGAGAAAGCTGCAACTTTTCGGGGGCATCCACCACCCAAATGGCATCGCACACTTTACGCAAGGGCGACTCAAGCAGCTTGATGGCTTCAATAGCGATAACCTTTTGGGTAGCTCGCTTGGTTAAAACCTCCACCGCCTGCCCCACAAAGGGATGGACGATGGCTTCCAATTCAGCCAAAGCCTTGGGGTCGGAAAAAACGACCTTGCCCAGCTTCTCACGGTCAATCTGTCCATCGGAATCTAATATCCGCTTGCCAAAATTATCCAAGACCGGCTGGTATCCCGGCGCGCCCTTGGAGATCACCCGGTGCCCCAAAGCGTCGGCGTCAATGCCATAAGCGCCCAGGTGTTCGAGCATTTTGCGCACCACACTTTTCCCGGTGCCGATATTGCCGGTCAATCCAATGACGTATTTCTTCGACGAACTGCTCATTACGCGTGGGTCTCCTGTTTACTCCCCCATTTTATCCTCCCTGCTCAAGAATGTCAAAGCCTTAGGCGATTCAATTAATTGAATTAGGCGTTCTCCTCATCTTCTGCAACAGATACCAATGTCGGATAGATCATTACCAAACCACCAACTCGCCATTACATGGTTTATTAGGGTGCAACCCCATTACTGTTCGGTTATAATATTGATAAATTCGGGTGAACGACGAAGCCAAGAAACGAAGTCCTCACATTACAACATAAAACCCAGAATCATTATACGGAGGCAAAATTGTTATGTTGAAACTCAGTAAGAAGGTGATTCCACTGTTTTACGCGGTCATTAGCTGCCTATTTCTTGCAGCCTGCACTACACCATCAACCACTGAAGCAATCCCCGAACCCACGCTACCCATTGAAGCCGAGGAAGTATGGGATCTCTTTATCTTCAACCTGGAACGGTTAAATTCATTCGAGTATGAAACCGAGGCAACCACTTTTCGGGGTTATCAATCAGTGGGCGAGTTTAACCCTCCCATGACCAATTCCATGAATGGCTACGGCTATGAGGATCGAATAATAGCCCTTCTCTCTGCAGGACAAGGAAGTATGTTTAATAATATTGTCTTCATGCTGAATGGTTTGATCTTCGAAACCCAAATCGCGGGAGGAAACAGAGATCCCTGGAAATTGATCTCCGACCCCAGCGTCCCCACGGATCTGGGACAACCTTTTTGGCTTCGGGAATTCATCCAAAATGGCGCTCAAAGCGAATTCTTGAACCAGGAGGAAGACGGGACCGTTTTCTTGTTCCGGGTCACGATCTCCGCGGAAATCATGGTTCCGTGGCTGTCGGAGCAATTCGAAACCGTAGTTGAGGCTGTAAGCGCCGTGGATGATCCACTTATTCCAGATAACTTCCGCGAAATATACCAAGATATTTATGATTTGCTGGCAACCGATCAGGTAGTGTTCGTTCAAGTTTCGAAAAATGGAGAACTGCTCCGCACCGACTCCACCCTGAAGCAATTGATTGACGGAAACACCTACGACTGGGTGCGCTACGAAACCGTGTATAGCCAACTAAATGATGATGAAATTTTCGTCGCCAATCCCCAAGAATAAATGATCGGTTAATTCGCTTCCGAAAAATAATATTAACCACAAAGGCTTTGTGTCGGTCTCATAAATGGACCCTGGCACGATCGGCCTGCCGTGTCCTCTTTTATATCATACTAGGCACAAAGACACGAAGAAAAACAAAAATCTTTATGTCTTTGTGCCTTAGGTAAAAAAACTACCCTTGCTGACCTTTATATATTTTCATGCACCAGGCGGGGATCCAACGCATCCCGCAGTCCATCCCCCAGGAGGTTGAAAGCCAGAACCGTTATCATGATCGCCAGACCGGGGAAAAACACCAGATGAGGCGAGGAGAAAACTTGATTGCGCTCCGAGCCTAGCATAGTGCCCCATTCAGCATCAGGCGGTTGAGCGCCCAATCCCAAGAAAGAGAAAGCGGCCGCTTCCAGGATCGCCCCAGCAACCCCCAGAGTCCCAATAACGATGATGGGCGCTAGAGAGTTAGGCAAAATTCGCCCAAAAATGATTTGCAGCGAACTGGCGCCCATTGCCTTCGAAGCCACCACAAAATCCTCTTCTTTAACCGTGATAACACTGGAACGCACAATCCGGGCGAACACGGGAATATTAACAATGGCGATAGCGTACAATGCGTTTTGCAAACCTCGCCCCAGAACGGTGATGATCGCCAGGGCCAACAAAAAGGACGGGAAAGCCAACACAACGTCCATGATTCGCATAACCAGGTTATCAAACCAACCCCCATAATATCCAGCGATGGAGCCTAATATCGTACCTATAACGATAGCGCTCCCAATAGTCGAAAACCCGACGGCCAAAGAAATCCGGGTGCCGAAGACAACCCGGCTGAACTCATCCCGGACATTGCCATCCGTGCCCATAATGTGCTGGGATTGATCTTCGGGGCAGCCTAGGATATGGACGCAGGGGCGCGCCCGTTTGGGTACGTCCACAAGACCGATGAGGACTTGATTAGGAGGGTAAGGAGCTATCAAGGGGGCAAAAATGGCGACTAGGATTAAAAAGCCCAAGATTGTCATACCAAAAACAGCCGAACGTTGACGGAAGATTCGGCGCAGCGTCAGACGGAATAAGGTATTGGAACGATAATCTTCGCCTTGAAGAAGATCGGCGGTCGTTGTATCGGAAGCAGCGGGTTGTTTGTCAGTCATGAGTTATCAAGTTTTACTCTGGGATCCAGGAAAATATAAGAGATATCGACGATCAAGTTCACCGCGACGTAGCCAATGGCGATCACCACGGTGAAGGCTTGAATGATAGGAAAATCGCGGGCCGTGATTGCCTCAAATAAGCTGCGCCCCACACCAGCTAGACCAAAAATAGATTCGGTAAGCACAGCCCCGGCAAAGAGCGCGCCAGTTTGCAGCCCAATGATAGTCACAATAGGCAGCAAGGCGTTGCGAAACGCGTGTTTGAACAAAACCCCATACCGGTGAAGTCCTTTTGCGCGCGCGGTTCGCACATAATCTAAGCCCAGCACTTCCAACATACTGGAGCGGGTTATCCGGGCAATGATGGCCATAGGTATCGTGCTCAAGGCCACGGAGGGCAGGATAAGGTGTTTGACAACATCCCCCAACACCTCCCAGTTGGAGGTAATAATAGAATTAAAAATATATAAATTTGCGAAGAATTCCAAAACATTGTAACGTAGCGTGCCGTCAACAACCGCCCACCCAAAGACTTCATAAAAAGGCGTTGCGCTCAGCCCGGCGGTAATTCGCCCAGATGGGGGAAGCCAGAAAGGAGTGTCTTTTAAGAGCAAAGCAAACACGTAGGCCATCATCAAGCCCAGCCAATAGACCGGCATAGACACGCCAATGTTGGCTCCGATCATGGTGGCGATATCTCCCAACGAGTTGCGATTGACGGCGGCCAGCAGCCCCGCCGGAATCCCAACCACAGTGGCAATGAACAGCGCTATCGAACCAAGTTCGAGGGTCATGGGCAGTCGCTCGATCAAGAGGGTGGAAACCGGGCGGCTGAAGCGGATCGAATCCCCAAAATCTCCGGTGAGGATTTTACCCAGATAAATAACGAACTGGGTCGTCACCGGTTTGTCTAAACCGTTTGCGGCATAAAAACTCTCACAAGCGGATTCGGTTGCTTTTTCTCCCAATATGGAATGGCAAGGATCTCCGGGAATGGAACGGGCGATAAAAAAAGTGATCACCAGAATGCCAAAAAGAACTGGGATGGAAAGTAAAATTCGACGGGCGATGTATTGAAGCATATAACGCTCTCTAGAAAAGATAATTACAAAATCAGAAAAAATTACCATAATAACGCGGGATGGCGAATGCCTATTGGCAAACCCATCCCGCGTTGTCGTAAGGTCTAAACTAGATCTGCGGGGGGCAGATTCTGAGTTTATTCATCGTCCGTGGGAGCGTTGATCAGGCCGTCCCACAGGTAGTCGAAGTAGAAGAAAGTACCGGTGTTGCCGATGTGGTAGGGGCTGGCGTAGTCAATACCAACCGCCCAGGACATGACAACGTCGTTGGCGTCCAGCATGGAACCATCGTGGAACTTGACGTTTTCACGCAGGTTGCAGGTCCAAACCGTCAAGTCCTCGTTGGAGGTGCAGCCGGTTGCCAATCCGGGGATCGTATCGCCGGAGTCCAGAGCATAGAGCAAGAGCGTCTCAACGACCTGCTCACAAACCGACAGCGACTCGCCGTCGGATTCGTCAGCGCAGTACAGGCTGAGCGGTTCAGCATTCTGCATCCAGACAAAAGTATCTCCACCGGGGTCAATGCGTGCGCCCACAATGGCGCCAAAGGGCCGGGCGTGGGTGTCCATGCTGGCCAACGCAGCCGCGGCAGCAACGCCGTGAGCGATCGGGATCATGGGCACTAACTCTTTGATCGCGTTATTGGCGGTGACGTAAAACTCAACTGCCTCGGAAGGCTCACCAATTTGGGAACCGGCTTCCAGAGCTTCGTAGATCGTTGCGTGCGGGTCGCCGAACTGCGGGTTGCTGGAGGTGAAGTGGAAGTCCAGGAAGTTGGTGACGTGGGGGTAGTCGGCGCCCCAGCCCAACAGGTGGATACCGCTCAACCTGCCGTTTGTGGACTCATCAATGAACTCGCCAGAATCCATCACCACAACTTCAGCTACGATTCCAAGATTGTCCAGCAACTGGGCCTGGATTTCGACAGCAACCAGGCCTGGAGTCGGCAGATAGCCGCGGACCACGTCACGATAGTAAATGCTGGTCTCAAAACCATCCGGGAACCCGGCGTCCGCCAGCATGGCGCGGGCGGCTTCGGGGTCAAAGTCGTACCAGGAATCACCGGCGCAGCCATTGGGGATGGAGCAAGGGGTGAAGTGGGAAGCGACTGTGGAACCTTCGGGGTAGAAGATGTCTACAATGCGCTGGCGGTCAATGCCCATAGCAACAGCCTGGCGAACATTCACATCATCCCAGGGGGCGAACGTGTTGGTGATGCCCATGTAGAAGATGTTGGGGTTGGTGACCGGGAGGAATTGCAGGTTGGGATCGTCTTTCACCGTGTCGAAGTCTTCGGGGTTGATGTTGGTGATTTGGTGTACGGTGCCGGACTGAAGCTCCAGCAAGCGCTGCGCAGATTCGGCAGCCCAGCGAATTACCATGGTTTCGGCGATAGCCGGGTCGCCCCAGTAGTCATCGAAGCGGGTCAGAGTGATGCTTTCGCCGCGGGCCCATTCGGTGAATTGGTAAGGGCCGGTGCCGATGGGGTGCTCGAGCAATTCCGGTCCGCCGCCGGTGGATTCAATGTACTCGCTAGGATATACACCGAAGGGGATAAAGGCGATCTTGGACAAAAAGGCTGGGTCAGGCTTGCACAGCGAGAACTGGACGGTGAGTTCGTCCACGGCCCTGATCTCTAGGATCTTGCCGCCATAGTCGCAGTTCTCTGCGGCGAACACCATGGGTTCAAATGGTACATCTGGTACATCTGGTACATCAGTTGCCTCCGGAGGGGAAGTGGGATCAGGCATATCGGGGGCGTCTGTTTCATCTGCCCCGTTACCACAAGCTCCGAGAAGCATTGCGAACAAAAGCAATACTACGATCAGTTGAATTTTTGACTTCTTTTGCATGAGTTTCTCCTCATTCACTATACGTTATTTCAAATAGTTACAGACAAAACACTTCCAATCTATTATTTCCGGTGAGCACCTCCTCACTAGCTACACTAACTGTTCTTTCACTAGGCCATATTATACTATAACAGACCCTGAAGAATTGTGTATGAATATACTTCTTTTTTCACAAATAGGTTCATTGTTTTTCATAGATTCGGAGGAAAAAATGCATTGCCAGCGATCCAAAGATCAATTTTTTGCTGGTTATGACATTCGACCCACAGGGTGAAGGACATCTGACACTGGAAGCTGCAAGCCATCTCTGGTATTCTTGAATTAACGGATAAGTTCAGTATGAATATAACAGCAAAAGCCTGGCAAACCATCAAGCTGAACAATTGCGAGCGCACCGGAAAAGATGTCGGCTTGGAGGCGCTGCTGGTTTACCCGGCGGAAGTCCTCCCTGACCAAGGCCCCCGAGTGCAAGGCCATCGCTGCTCCAACGCCGAAGCCTGCAACCGGGTTGAGAAACCTTCCTGTGTCTGGGCCGGCGCCAGACCTGGTTACGATCCGTTCAAATAATATATTTCCCTGGGTAAAGAAACCTGATCTTCCTTACCCCGATAAATATCCATATCTCCTCCTCGAGTTGGTTGAGTCCGCCCCGTGTTCTCCGCACGGGGTGGACGACTTTAAATCACGGGATGGCTACGTCAAATCACAAATATTTGCCTTATACGTGGTCTTAATGGTCATTATTTCAGCGTCTCAACGTTTCAGTGATTCCGTGTTTACTTGTTTCCGTGTTTACCTGTATCCGTGTTTACCTGTTTCCGTTTTTCACCTTTACAACTTCATTAATCTGCATTAATAACTGATGTTACGCAGCCTTGAGAAGCTGAAGCTCATCAAAAGCAATTCGAATGGCTTTAAGATACAAATGTGCCCGGAGTGCAAAATGATTAAGGTTCTGTTTCATTTTCAAACACTCCAATTTGTAAACAGCATACAAGGCAGCAAAGACATGGTTGTTCTGGGTTGTCACCCGACGTACAGGCGCTTTTCCCAAAGCGGCATTTTGCTTGAGCGATTTATGGAAGACTTCTACGGGCCATCGTTTTTTATAGACCGTGAGAATCGCCTCCCGCGTCAAGGTTGTGTCACTGCAGGCCAGATAGAGAGTTCCCGTGCTGCCATCTTTATTGGTAAAAACTTGGCGCACGAGGCGAACGGGAAAAGGCACGTCTTTGAGCCAACCGGTGAACGCCATTTCTTCTGACCAGGGCAGATCTTCAATCCGAGTGAAGCGTTTGGCTTGATGGTCTTCTTCGCTCAAAGCAACCAGCCGATTACATTTGAGCCCACAAATAAAATCCTTTTTATGCGTTTCTTTGATAAATCTCATGTTTTCTTTGGACGAAAACCAGACATCGAATAAGACATAGCGGAACTTTAGCTGATTTTGCATGCAAACTTGCACCATCTCACGCATCAGTTCATTCTTGGTTACCAGGCTGGCCCGTTTCCGCTTGCGGGTCTTGAGATCGCTATACTCGGCCGGTTTCTTGATTAATTCGAATGCCACTGGTATGGAAATTTCGTCAACATGGTACAAGCAATTGAGCAGATTGAAGCCTTGCACCACTCGACCTTTACTATGGTCATAGTGCCAGCACATTACTTCGTTTTCATCCGTGTATGGTTTTTCTTGGATCGTATCATCAAAGATCAAGACCCCATCCTCCTGTTCTATTTGCCTTACGGTTGATTTGACTTGCAGCCATAAATCTTTGGAGGTGTACTCTTCTTCCGATAGAAAGCGAGTGATTTGGTCGTGGCTTACTTGTCCTTCTACCATCCGCGAGAGACCCGTTGCTGTGGCATACCCAAATGTGCTTATCAGATAATCGGTGTAGAGTTCTAAATGTTCTTTATTCATGCGGTTATCTTACTCGATTTGCCCTTTTTCTGCGTAACATCAGT
>CBDUUP010000093.1:0-13101 GCA_965370435.1 uncultured Anaerolineales bacterium
GGTTTCGGGGAGCGGCGGGGGGGTGATGGTGGGGGTGAAGGTAGGCCCCAGGGTGAAGGTGGGGCCCGGATTGGTGGGTGTTGCGGAAGGGACGGTTGGCGTAGGCGAGGGCGTCAGGGCTTTCAGGGTAGCCTGCACGATGGCGTCCACCTGCGATTCGGGGATGAAGATGGACTCCTCAGGCGGATTGAGGGCATATTTGATCTCCGCATACCAGCCGGAGATCCGGGGAGCCAGCCGGTCGTAGACCGGAGGCAGCCGGTAGACGCCGTAAGCCAGCAGGCAGCACACCGGCACGGCGAGGATGGCGAGCAGGAGATATTTTCGGCGCATAAAGGCGATTATAGCATTGAAAAAGGATGATGGATGAAGGCGGAAGGATGAAAGATTGTGGGTGGCAAGTTGCATGCGGCAGGTTGCAGGTTGGCAAGTTAGCAGGTTGCAGGTTTGGGGCTTTGAAGGGATGTAAGGAGGCGAAATTAGGATAGGGGAATGATATGGAATGGGGCGTTTATGTGTCCCAATCTCTGTAGTATATTTTTTTACAAAAGCAACTTTTTTCTCATTTGGTGTTAATGTTAATAGTTTCAATAACCATTTTTATCAACTAGCATGAAGGAGTTATACCGAATGGACACCAAAACGATTGGAAAATGGGTCTACCTGCTGGGTATTTTAGCGGCAGTAGTAGTTGCCCTATTCATTGATGATGTCAATGAATGGATCACCTGGATCTTGATGGCCGCAGGCATTTTGGCCGGCTGGTGGTACGCTGAACAAGACGACATCAAAGGCCGAGCTATCCGCTACCTGGGTCTGGCCGCTGTGGCAGCGTCTTTGGATGGCTTTCTAACCTTTGGAGATTTCAATCTTGGAGGTTATATCACCACCATTGTTGGAGCCGTGGTTGTGTTCTTGGGGCCGGTGCTTCTGACCGCCCTCACCATACGATTTGTGAAGAAAATTACGGGGTAAATCTTTCCTAACATCACCTATTTCAAAAAAATAACCGCCAATTTTGGCGGTTATTTTCATTTCTAGTAAATCGTATGGGGAAAACTTAAGGCTCCACGCCCAGGCGTCTGAGCTGTGCCCAGCCGGGGGCGAAATTGGGGTTCAGGCGCACCGATTCGAGCAGGTCGGCGATGGCGCCTTCCAGGTCGCCGAGCATCTCCCGGGCCATACCTCGCCAGTAGAAGCTCTCCTCCAGGATGGCCCCGTGGCGGTCGTTCTTCTCCATGAAGACCAGCATGTCGTTCGACAGAGTGACGATGTCCTGGTACCGCCCGGCGTAGTAATAAGCCATGTAGGGGCCGGTCTGGTACCAGATCATCCGCCAGGCCCGCTCCTCCCAGGGGATGGCGTCGTTGATGGGCCAGGCGATGTCGTAGGCCAGGGCGGCGTCGAAATATTCGTAAAGGTAGACGTGGCTAGTGCCGATGTTGAAGGTGGCGTAGAACAGGTCCAGGCCGGTGAGATATTGGACTTCGGCCTGGGCGATCTCCAGCGCGTGCCGGTCGTCCCACTCGTCGTCCAGCCAGGGGCCTAGGATGGCGAACAATTCAGCTTCCAGGGCGTGATCGTAGACCACGATGAAGGTGTAATTGAAGGCCCGCCACTCTTGGAACAAGGTCTCGTAGGGGACTTCTGTATTCGGGTCGATGTAAGCGTCCTGGGCGATGAAAATTCCCTGGCCTTCATCATAGCCGGTGAGCAGCAGGTAATGGCCCATCCAGCCGATACCTTCCAGGGAGAAACTCTTTTCGACGATCACCGGGAATCCCCCGGCGATCAATCGCTTGAGCAGATCAAGGTCGCCGCCGAATCGCCAGAGCAGGCCCAGGTCGGTCTCCTGCTCGACGTAGTTCTGCATCTCGTAAGGCATGACGTTCTTATCATCCACGCGGTCGAGGCTTCCCCGCAGGTATCCGCCGGTGTCGTAGCGGTTTCCGTCCCATCCCCAGTAGGACAGCGCCATCGCCAGGTTGGCAGGGCCGCAGTAGTTCCAGACCCCATGCTGGTCCATATAGCGCACCCCCTCCAGGACGACGATTTCTGGCAGGGAGGTGGGGGTCAGGGTGGGGGTGAAGGTGGGCAGCGGGGTGACGCCGGGGATGGTGGGGGTGAAAGTGGGGGTGAAGGTCGCCGTAGGGGAGGGGGTCAGGGCACGCAGAGTGGCTTGGACGATGGTGTCAACCTGTCCCTGGGGCACGAAGACCACTTCCTCCGGGGGATTGAAATAGTCGTAAATGGGGGTCAACCGGTAGACGCCGTAGGCCAAAAGGCAGAACACCGGAATGGCAAGCAGAGCGAGGAGGGTGTATTTTTTCTGCATGGTGAGAGGATTATAGCATTTCTGGATGAGAGTGAGGTTAGGGAAAATAGGGATGAAGGCGGAAGGATGAAGGATGAAAGTCTGTCTTGCTTTCGTCCTGCTTTAGTCCTGAGCTTGTCGAAGGGAGCTTGTCGAAGGAAGCTTGTCGAAGGAAGCCTGTCGAAGGAAAGGAATGAGGCTATAATCTGGGGTATGGCAGACGGAAGCGTGGATTATGACGAGATCGCGAAGACTTACAACCGCCGGTTTGAGGTCAGCAAGCAGGAGGGGGTGGCGGCGGCCCTGGCGGGTTTGGCGAGAGATGTGGAGGCGACCCGAATTCTGGAGGTGGGCTGCGGCACCGGGCGCTGGCTGGCGGACCTGGGCGCAGTTACCAATCAGCTTTACGGCCTGGATTTTTCTATGGGGATGCTAGGACAGGCGGTGGAACGGGAAACGAGACTTCATCTAACTCAGGGGAAGGCCAGCCATTTGCCATTTCCGGCGGCCTCATTTGACCTGGTGTATTGCGTCAATGCCATCCATCATTTTGGATTTCCAGACCAGTTTGTAAGGCAAGCCCGGCGGCTGCTGCGGCCTGGCGGATCGCTGGCGGTGGTCGGCATGGACCCGCACGCCGGCCCGGTGAATTGGTACGTGTACGATTACTTTTCCGGAACGCTGGAGACTGACCTGGGCCGCTTCCCCTCCACGGAGACGGTGAAGTCCTGGATGACGGCGGAGGGGTTCAGGGAGATTCAATGGCAATCTGTGGAGCACATCCACGACCGCAAGTTGGGTCGAGCGGTGTTTGACGACCGCTTCTTGCAGAAGTACGCCACCTCCCAGCTCACCTTGCTGACCGATGAGGCTTACGCCACCGGGTTGCTACGGATGGAGGCGGTATTGGCAGATGCGGAAGCCAGAGGAGATGATCTGGTTTTCGAGTCGGAGATCGTGTTGGGGATGGTGGCGGCGAAGGTTTCTCCTGAAACACCATGAGAAAAGACCCCGGTGACTGCCGGGGTCATATTTTTTTAAATTATTGAAAGGTTGAACGGATCACTCTTCCTTGGTGGGCCATCCTGAGGGCGCCAGGGCGGCTGGCGGTTCGAGGGTGATGATAGGAGGCGTGGTCTCGGCCAGAGAGACGTTGTCCACCCCCACCTTTCCGCTGGGCACGTTTTGGATGCCGATGAGGATCTGGATGCTGTCGAAGTCGCCCGTGGCCGTCACCGTGCAGGTGAACAACGCCCAGGGGAAGGCAGCCCCCGGCCGAGAGTAGATGCAGGTTTTCTTATCAACCATAGTTGGGCCGTTCTTGAGAATCAGCCGCGCCCCGGTGTACCCGTTGGCGGAGACATCCTTGCCGCCGAAGTAGAAGGAGAGGGTGTATTCGTCGCCGGTCGTCCCGCCTTGGGCCACGTTTTGCTGGATGACCTCCAGGCCGCCGTTGGCTGCAAAGTAATAGATGTAGCTGCCATCCTGGGCCTGATTGAGGGGGATGCGCCCGTCGCTGTTGGCGGAGACGTTTTCACTCCATTCTCCACCCAGAGCGTCCTCAAAGGAGCCGTTAGCGATGAGCCAGCAGCCTTCTCCCTCGCTGGTGAGCCAGGGATCGTAGTCCACGCTGCCGGAGCCGGCATTGGTCACACTGTCGCCGCTGCCCGACCCGTCACCGGAAGGCCCATCTGCGGCGTTCCACCAGTTGTTCTCGAAGACCAGGGCTGCGTCGCCAGTGTGGTAGAAGCCGGTGGTGTTGTTGATCAGGCAGTTTCCGGTTGACCCGGCCGCCAGGGTGGGGCTGGTGGTAGCGAGGTTGACGCGGATGCCTGTGATGTTGGCTTCTATTCGGTTCTTCTGGATCAGGTGATTCTGCCCTTCATCGGAGATGTCAATACCGTAGGTGTTGGCCGCTGGATCGCCTTTCGCATCCACGCCGATCCAGTTGCCGACGACCTGGTTGTTGTCGCCGTCGGAATTTATGTAGACGCCCTGGTAATTATTGCCAATAATGTTGCGCTCAATCAAGTCGGATACGCCATCCAGGTTAGAGCCGACCAGATTGTTGGTTGAACTCTGCCGCACGTAGATGGCTATGCTTAGGCCGATATCGGTAACGCCATCGGCGCCAAAACCGAAGTAGTTTCCGGCGATAACCATATTGGGGTTCGCATTGATGTAGACTCCCCAGCCGTAATCACCAAATACGTTGCGCTCCCCGATGTCGTCCACCCCGTCGCCGTTAGTGCCAATGATGGCGCCGTCGGCTGAATATTGGAGCATAATGCCCCAGCCAATGCTTCCCAGACCTGCGGTGCCCTCGGCGTTCACGCCGAGGTGGTTGCAGGCCACATGATGGGCGGCGTTGGAACGCAGTTCAATCGCCTTGCCGCCCCCCAGGCTGAGTCCGCGAATGGTCGAGGCGCCTGCTGTTTGTGATAATAAAAGCATGAAGGTGCCAGCGGCGGCGGTAATCTGCACCCGCATGTAGGATGGGACCGAGGCCGTGGCGCAAACGTTCGCCGGGGCGGTGCCATATCGAGGTTGGGTCGTCCCGTCAATGATAACCGCCTCAGTGGTTACCGGCAAATCTGACAACAGCGCGATGGAACACACCCCCGCCGCCGAGCAATCCCCTTCAGGGATGTTGAACTCGATGGTGTCTACGCCCACATTGTTGTCGGCATCAATGAGGGCCTGCCGAAAACTGCCTGCGCCCGAGTCGTTGGTGTTGATCACCGTGAATGTGGTGGCGGCTGCGCGGGATGGCGTTATTGGCAGCGTCATCATCACTAAAGCCATGATGAGCAGCAGCCTCACGATTTTCCCGGCCGTGATCCGGCGAGAAAGGTTGTTCTTTACGTTTTGGAATGGTAGCGCTTCAATGTGCATCAATGTCTCCTTTCTAAAGTAGTTGATATGGTTATGTACCTGTTTGGTAGGTGTACATAATAACGTGAAAGGTGTGAAAAACAGCCTTCTGCCCCTAAATATGGGGGCGATTCACAGCTTTCGACCCCTGTTTATTGGGGTCATTACGGAAATCACGGTATTCTGCATACCTACCACCTGTTTATGGAACGAGATATTTTATCATATAATGAAGAGAATCACAAAGAGCGGCGCACCACGCGCCGCTCTTTTATGCTCAAGATGGGTTGACAGGCTACAGTCCGTCCCAATCCCCGGTGACGGGGAGCAGACCTGCGCCGCCATAGTCGAACTTGATGTCCGGCTGGCCGATGGAGTTGGTGTTGCGCATGAAGACCTTGCCGTTGACGTAGATCCCCACCGTGTCATCCCCGTCCCCATCCCAATCGCCCACGATAGGCGCTGCTCCGATGAGGATGTTGTGGGAGAGGATGATGTCCGCCGGACCAGCGCTGTTGCTGTTGCGCAGTTGGAATTCCCCGGCAACCGGGTCGAAGGTGCCGATGGTGTCTACGCCGTCGCCGTCCCAGTCCCCGGCGAGGGGAATCAGACCACCGTTACCGAATTTAAAATTCACATCCGGCTGTCCGATGGTATTGGTGTTGCGGAGGAAGACCTTACCGTTGGGATAGTAGACTCCGATAGTATCCGTGCCATCACCGTCCCAGTCTCCGACCAGCGGTTGAGTGCCAATCAGTTTTGGGTGGGAGAGCGTGATGTCAGCGGGGCCAGCATCGTTGCTGTTCCGCAAGCGGAATTCGCCCAGGCTAGGGGAGAATACGCCGATGGTGTCCACACCGTCGCTGTCCCAGTCGCCGCTGAGAGGGATACCGTCGGTGATGTCGGCAGCGAAGAGGAAGTTCAGGTCGGCGGCTCCGGCGTCGTTGGTGTTGCGGAGGAGGAAGTTGCCGGTGGATGGATTGTAGGTGCCGATGGTGTCAGCGCCAATCACGCCCACGGTGTGAGACTCGGTGTCCGAACTGCCAATGTAGCTGGAATCACCGGGGTAGGTGGCGGTTAGCGTGCTGCTGCCTGGATTGGGCAACAAGAGATTACATTGCCCCGTGGCTATAGTAGCTGAACAGGATTCTGCGCTCAGGCTATCAGTCACCGTGACCAAGCCGGTTGGCGTACCGCTGCCAGATGTCACCGTGAATTGAACCGTCACGGTCTGACCAGCTTCTGAAGGATCGGGGCTGTCGGAGGTGATGGTGGTGACGGTGGCAGCCGGTGGGGGGCTGGAAGGCGATGGATTCCCCCAGAAGCCGCTGGAAAGCAGGTAGCTGGCGCTGCTCATGGTCGTCGCCCCAGAAGCGATGGGTTCACCCAGGGTGTCGCCTACGGTGTAGGTTGCGCTGCTACGAAGCGCGCCGCCAGAAGCGATCACCCACCGGGGGATGTTATATCCAAATACCGGTCGGGTGATGGGAAGGCATCCGCCCAAGTTGCCCAGGAAACCGACCTGGCTGGTGAAACTCGTCCCGGTGAAGCCCGTCGCCCCGGTGGAAAAGGGCTGGCCGAGGGAGGAAGTGAGCGTGAAGCTGGTGGAGGTGATACCCGTTGACCCAGCCACGTTGATCGTGTCGGCGCAGATGCGGTAGCTGGCGGAATGAGGGGCCAGGGGATAGAGTTCGAGATATATGTCGTCGCTGGCGAAGGTGGACGCATTCCCCGCGGCGTCCTGCACCTCGATATAGACGGTGAAGGTGTGCAGATCTATGGCGGGGATGGCCCAGTAGAGCGGTTGAGTGAAGGCTTGCCAGGCAGACCAATCAACGTTGTTGTTGGACATGCGCACATTGGCCACCCCGCTCAAAGCGTCGCTGGCGGTGATATCGAGGCGCACGGTGATCATGTGGGTGGTGGCTGAGCCGTTGTTGATGACGAAGCTGTCAATGGTGGGGTCGGTGAGGTCAAGGTTAACCGCCAAACTGCCGGATGAGATATTGCCTGCGTTGTCGGTGGCTGAGTAAGCGACGGTATGCTCTAGGTCTGTCGTGACCTGAAAAGATGCGCTCTGGGGGACGCCATCCAACAAATAGCTTGTGGTGTCAATCCCACTCAAGGAATCGCTGGCGGAGCAGTTGACCGTGACCACTTCTTTATACCAACCATTGCTATTTGCTGGTATTGAAGGCACGCAAGTTACAGTTGGTTTTACAGTATCTACTTTAAATGTCCAGGCTGACGTCCAACCGCTTCTAAGCTCACCATCGCTCTGGTTTACACGCCAGTAAAATGTGCCATCGCTGGGAACTGTCGCAATCCAAGTAGTTGAAGTATATCCCCATGCGGCGAAGTCAACTAGACTGGAAAAATTGCTGTTATTATCTACTTGTACTTTGAAATTCGGGGTAGGGTTGGGGATGCCATCGTCAGATCCCGCTGTCCAGTTTAGCGTAACGTTGCGGGAATTCACCCAACTGCCGTTGGTGGGAGAGATAAGTGTAGGTTTGTTGGGAGGGTTATTTGTGGTTCCACATGCTGCAGTTCTGTTCTGAGAGTTTGGTGTCATTCCATCTGCTGGGATAGTACCTTCATAAAATAATACTGGAATCCAAAATTCTTCCTGTAGATTGGTTGATTCAGTAGTCACATTGAAATGTAAATGTGGCCCTTCCGAATCACCTGTATTACCACTATGGCCAATGCAATCCCCTTGAAAAACTGTTGTTTTGTTATCAATAATGAAGTCGTCAAGATGTAAATAAAATGCATATGAACCATCTGATTGAACAATCTTTATATATAATAAATCTAAATCGCCTTTTCTAGTGTACGCCATCCCACCTCTTGAAGCCCTGACGATATCCCCTGTTGCCATTCCAAAATCAAAATGCTCATTGTCGCCAGACGAATAGTGACCATTATAAACATGGTAATTGATTCCACCGGTCCAAGGGAGTCTATATGGGGAAGTAGAATTAGTTTCTGCTCCCATTTGAATAGACTGTTCTTCTTCTATTAGTCTCTGCCAAAAAATTAGACGTTCGGGAGGTAACAAATTAGGTGAAATTTGATTTGCGTATAAGTGAAACTCTGGACTCGGCTCACGAAATATGTAAATTGGAATATTGCCATCATGGATGGCAAAAATATTTAAATAATCTGTGAACAATGTACCCTCGACCTGCACTTCGAGATATAGGTCTATTCTAGCCGACCCAGATTCAATTAGAGTTTCAGTAATCTCGATAGTATATTCAACTTGATCTAAGTGAAATTGTTCTATAACTAAGCTAAGAGCTTCTTGTTCAAGAATTATCCTCAAATCATTGTTTTCAACTTCGTTCTTCGATGATGATTTAGTATCTTCAAATATCTTCGCGAATCCATCCTCGACTGAACTCCCCCCAAAGCCTGACAGGAATAGACTCAACACCACCAACGCCACAAGCCATTTTACTCTCTTTTTTTGCATAGCATTTCTCCACTAGCACTGCGATAGATGCCAGAATAATAGCGATAGTTAATTCTCGCCAATAGCAATCCAATCAACCCGTTGAACATTTCCGTTTACCCAATCGCCACTGGTTCGCCGGAGAGTAACCCTGCAGGAACTACCGTCACAGTTAGAATAACTTACGGTGGCAATAATCCAGTTACTGTAGTTTGAGTAAGGGATGATGCTTATCGTTGGCCTACTTGAAAAGCCAGGCGAGAAAGTAATGTCAAGGGTTAGCGAGTTGGAAGTTCCTGTAGCCGTGACAATTGCCTGGCCGAATTCTATGTGAACATTTTCTGAGGTTCCAGACGAGATCAAAGAAGGAGCTTGTAGCTGTGTGATCGCCCCATCCGGCACGGTGAGCGCCATACCTGCTACCGGCACACTGCGGATCAACTCACGCGGGCTGAGGGTCTCACCGCCAACAGTGATTTCCAGGTAGCGATCTCCATTCCAAGTGATAGTAGGGATGCCGCCGACGGTCTGACTGCCCAGACCGACGTTGAACAACCCTTCATTCACCAGCACAGCAGAATGGCTTTCAGGCCCCCAAATCACACTGCCATCGGCGGGTAAGTCGTAAATGGCAAACGTCATGGCATACGTTCCGGTCAGCGGCGTGCCGCCGGAATCCGCTAGGCTGCCCTGGTAGTTGACGGTGGTAGTGCTGGCTCCCGGCGCGTTGAGGGCGCTCAACAAGGGCTTGGCCCACACAGATTGGGTGACGATGAGCAGAGCGATCAGAACCAAAGTGCCGCCGTTGGGTGTCAGCCAGCGCAGGGTGCGGGTGAGGCGGTTGGGTTTGGTTAGATCACCGCGGTCAGTTTTTCGCATGGATAGGCGGCGGTCAATGGCTTCTGCGATTTCTAATATCAGACTTTTATTTTCGTTCATCGTAATTGCTCCTCCTGGTTTTTGGTTTCAAATCTGTATTACTGCTCTCCAAGAACCATATAGTAGATACAAGTCTTCCAAGCGCCCACACCATGAATAGTCATTGTCCCTACCCTTGCCGAACCTGCCTTTGCGTCAAGGGTATGCGGCCCGCTATCAAGGTCAAGCAAAATTTGACCTTTCACATCAAACCAAGTATCAACAAGCTTACTCCAAGTTCCCACTGTCTTAGCGCCATCAACAAATAATATTACAGTTTCTTCACCAGCAGATGATCCGGCTGTCTGGTCAAACATTGCTAGTCCATTGATCCCAACAATTACCTGGCTAGGTTGCGTTAGAGAAAAAGTCGTACTCATTCCGGGGATTAAAACTGAAACATACCCGCCGGGCAGACTAACATCTGTTTCGGCGGACAAGCAAACCTTTCCTGAGTCTAGATTTAAAGAATTTGACGTAATCGCCCCATCTGGCACGGTCAAGGCCATCCCCGCCACCGGCACACTGCGGATCAACTCACGCGGGGTAAGCGTCTCACCGCCCACGGTGATTTCCAAGTAGCGGTCGCCATTCCAGGTGGTGGTGGGGATGCCGCCGACGGTCTGGCTGCCCAGGCCAACGTTGAACAAACCTTCGTTCACCTGCACAGCAGGATGGCTTTCAGGTCCCCAGATCACACTGCCTGTAGAAGGAGCGTCGTAGATGGAAAACGACATGGCGTAAGTTCCGGTCAGCGGTGTGCCGCCGGAATCCGCTAGGCTGCCCTGGTAGTTGACGGTGGTAGCGCTGGCTCCCGGCGCGTTGAGGGCGCTCAACAAGGGCTTGGCCCACACAGATTGGGTGACGATGAGTAGGGCGATAAGAACCAAAGTGCCGCCGTTGGGTGTCAGCCAGCGCAGGGTGCGGGTGAGGCGACTGGGTTGTAGGGGTGATGTTTTTATTTGTTGACCAATGCGGCGATCGGTTAAGTATTGGTCAATCATTTCCCCAAATCGGGTAATAATATTTTTTTGCTCTTTCATTTTAGCCTCCTCATTAGACCTAAATAGTTGGTGTGATTTGTTGCTACGGTGACTGGACAAACGGAATGGCAATAATGTGTGCTGTTCTCATTACACCACTCAAATAGCCTGTCGCATAGGATATCAGTTTGATCGTGTGAGTACCAGCAGAAAAATAACCCACAAAAGAAACTGACCCCGTGTGAGTTCCCGGGTTCCCTTCTGCAGAGTGGTGGGTATATAGTTTACTTCCCGGTAGTTTGACACCATTTTCGTCTTCTAAATATGAGTATACGCGAGAATTGGAAATATTAATTAGGTCAATCTTGGATGTCACGCTTACGAAAATAATATAAGCGCCATCCAGGGGAAATTCTATTTCTAATGACATTATTTCAGTAGGGTCACTACCAAAAGGAGTTTCTGCTGATAAATATGCTTCGAATACGGTTGGCGCTATATGTTGGCTACCAATCGCCCCATCCGGCACGGTCAATGCCATCCCCGCCACCGGCACACTGCGAATCAACTCTCGCGGGGCAAGCGTCTCACCGCCTACGATGATCTCCAAATAGCGGTCGCCGTCCCAGGTGGTGGTGGGGATGCCGCCGACGGTCTGGCTTCCCAGGCCAACGTTGAATAAACCTTCATTCACCTGGACGGCAGGATGGCTTTCTGGTCCCCACATTACGCTGCCAGAGGTGGGATCATCATACAGGGTAAAGGACATGGCGTAAGTTCCGGTCAACGGCGTGCCGCCGGAATCCGCCAGACTGCCCTGGTAATTGACGGTGGTGGCGCTGGCTCCCGGCGCGTTGAGGGCGCTCTGCAGGGGCTTGGCCCACACAGATTGCGTGGCGATGAGCAGGGCGACCAGAAGCAAAGTACCGCCGTTGGGCGTCAGCCACTTTAGGATGCGGACGAAGCGATTTGACGATTGAGTACTGGAGCCTTCAGCGGGCGCGTTTTTACGCCGCTCGGCTTGGTACTGGTCAATAGCTTCCAGCAGATAGCGGAACAAGTTCTTTTGCTCGTTCATTGTAAAAAAGCCTCCTTAAATTTATTAAACTGCTCTTGAATTGGTTCGATGCTTCGGGGCTAAAATTCAAAGCCCCCACGGGGTATACGCATAGGATAGCATATTTTCTTGCTTTTGTCAAAAACAAAAATATTAGGAACTGAGATCAAATCAAGAATCACAAAGAGCGGCGCACCTTGCGCCGCTCTTTCCCCTCCAGAGACAGAGAACTCGTTCTCCTATGCCTCTGTGAATTCGCCTTCGATCACATCGCCCTCGGGTTCGGGTGTGTTCCCATTGCTGCCGTTGCTGCCCGGCGCGGGTTGCTCCTGGGCGTACAATTGCTGGCTGAGGGCGTGGAATGCGTTCTGCAGCTCTTCGCTGAGAGATTTGATCTGGCCGGCGTCATCGCCTTCGGCGGCCTTGCGCAGTTCGGTGAGCTTGGCCTCGATGTTGGCCTTCTCCTCGGCGGGGACCTTGTCGCCCAACTCTTGGAGAGCCTTCTCGGTCTGGTAGGCCAGGCTGTTGGCGCTGTTCTGGGCTTCTACCAGCTCGCGGCGCTTCTGGTCCTCGGCCTGGTTGGATTTGGCCTCCTGCACCATATTGTCAATCTCGGATTGCTGGAGGTTGGTGGAGGCGGTGATGGTCACCTGCTGCTCCTTGCCGGTGGCCTTATCCTTGGCGGAGACGTTGATGATGCCGTTGGCGTCAATGTCGAAGGTCACCTCGACCTGCGGTACGCCGCGGGGGGAAGGGGGGAGTCCGTCCAGGCGGAAGCGGCCCAGGCTCATGTTGTCGCTGGCCAGGGTGCGCTCGCCTTGCAGGACGTGGATGTCCACGGCGGTCTGGTTGTTTTCGGCGGTGGAGTAGACTTCGGTCTTGCGCACCGGGATGGTGGTGTTGCGCTCGATCATGATAGTCATCACGCTGCCCAGGGTCTCCACGCCCAGGGAGAGTGGGGTCACGTCCAGGAGCAGGATGTCCTTCACGTCCCCGGCCAGCACGCCGCCCTGAATGGCTGCGCCCAGGGCGACCACCTCGTCGGGATTGACGCCCTTGTGAGGCTCTTTGTCGGTCAGGGAGCGGACCAGTTCCTGCGCCATCGGCATCCGGGTTGCGCCGCCCACCAGGACGATCTCGTCCAGGTCGGCAGCCTTGAGGTTGGCGTCGGAGAGCGCGGCGTTGAAGGGCTTGCGCAGCCGCTCGACCAGGTCTTCGGTGAGCTGCTCGAATTTGGCCCGGCTGAGTTTGAGCTGTAAGTGTTTGGGGCCGGAGGCGTCGGCAGTCACGTAAGGCAGGTTGATCTCGGTCTCCATCACTGTGGAGAGTTCGACTTTGGCTTTCTCGGCTGACTCTCGCAGCCGTTGGAGGGCCTGGCGATCTTCCCGCAGGTCAATGCCTTGCTCTTTCTTGAATTCGTCGGCCAGCCAGTGCACGATGCGCTCGTCCCAGTCGTCGCCGCCCAGGTGGGTGTCGCCGTTGGTGGACTTGACCT
>CBDUUP010000094.1:0-13095 GCA_965370435.1 uncultured Anaerolineales bacterium
CAGGCGCAGGAACCCGGTTGGGTGTCCGCCCGCCAGATCGAGGCCGCCCGCCGGGCGATCGTACGAGCCTCCCGCCGCCGAGGGAAAGTCTGGATCCGCATATTCCCGGATAAGCCGATCACCAAACGAGCAGCCGAATCCCGCATGGGTAAGGGGAAAGGCGCGGTGGAATACTGGGTAGCTGTGGTGAAACCGGGGCGCATCCTTTTTGAGATCGGCGGTTTGCCTGAAGATCTCGCTCGAGAAGCCCTGCGTTTGGCTACATACAAACTGTCGGTCAAGACCAAGATCGTAGCTCGAACCGAAGGTATTGGTGGTTGATATGTTAGCAGACGAAATACGAGACCTGGAAATCGAAGAAATCGAAGATTTGCTGGACGAGCGCCGAGAAGAATTAATGAACTTGCGCTTCCAATGGTCAACCGGAGAGTTGACCGATCACAACCGCTTGCGAATCACGCGCCGCCAAGTAGCCCGAATCATTACTATCTTGAATGAAAAACGGCAGCTCGTGGCTGGCGGAATAGAAGGTGAATCATGAATAACCGCCGCCGTATGAAAGGGGTCGTCACCAGTGACAAGATGACCAAGACCGTAGTGGTCGAAGTCTCTCGAACTTATAGCCACCCGCTGTACCAGAAGGTGGTGCATAGTAAAGAACGCTTCATGGCCCACGATGAGAAGGGCGCTGAGATCGGCGACCAAGTTCGCATCGTGGAGAGCCGGCCGCTCTCGCGCCGCAAGCGCTGGGTGGTGGAAGAGATCCTCCGCAAAGCGCGGATTGGGACTGAGGTTACCGCCGAAGAAGAGTTTGAGGTGCCGGCATGATCCAGACTGAATCCCGCATTAAAATTGCCGACAACACCGGCGCGCGCGAAGTCCTGGTCATCCGAGTGCTGGGCGGCTCAGTGCGCCGCTGGGGCAGCGTGGGCGACGTGGTCGTGGCTACCATAAAGGACGCGGTCCCTCATTCCTCGGTCAAGAAAAGCGAAATCGTCCACGCGGTGATCGTCCGCACCTCCAAGGAATGGCGCCGAGAAGATGGCTCTACCATTCGTTTCGATGATAACGCTGCGGTCATTCTGGATACCGATAGAAGAAACCCCCGAGGCACGCGAATCTTTGGGCCGGTGGCTCGTGAGCTGCGTGAGAAGGGCTTCATGAAAATCGTTTCTCTGGCCCCCGAAGTACTCTAGAACCAGAGAAAGGAGCAAGTAAGGTGAAATTAAAGATACGAAAAGGCGATACAGTTGAGGTCATTAGCGGGCGCCGCTTTACGCGGGGCAAACGCG
Source organism: uncultured Anaerolineales bacterium (assembly GCA_965370435.1). Taxonomy (GTDB): domain Bacteria; phylum Chloroflexota; class Anaerolineae; order Anaerolineales; family UBA11579; genus CBDUUP01. The sequence goes on from CBDUUP010000094.1 coordinate 1,293, forward strand.
GTGAGGTGATCAAGGTTTTTGTCAAGGATCGCCGCGTAGTTGTGGAAGGCCTCAATATCCGTAAAAAACACGTTAGCGAAACCCGCGCCCAGGGCCGCCGCATACAGTCGGGCATCATTGAGTTTGAGGCCTCTATGGACATCTCCAATGTGATGTTGGTATGTCCCAGGTGCGGCGAGACAACCCGAATTCGAATTGAGCGTGATGAAGATGGCGTCGCTTACCGAGCCTGTAAAAAATGCGATACCTCGGTAGACTAAGCAAACCCGCTGGAGAAAAGTAATGAGCAGTATTCGATTGAAAGAAATCTACCTGAATGAAGTCACCCCGGCCTTGAAGAAGACCTTTGGCCTGGAAAATGTGATGCAGGTGCCGCGTATGAGCAAGATCGTGGTGAACATTGGGCTGGGCGAGGCGTTGGAAAACGCCAAGGCCCTGGATGCCGCGGTGCAAGATGTGGGCGTCATCACCGGCCAACAGCCAGTGATAACCAAAGCGAAGAAGAGCATCGCTAACTTCAAACTGCGCGAAGGCCGTTCGATAGGCGTCAAGGTCACCCTGCGAGGAGAGCGGATGTGGTCTTTCTTAGACCGGTTGATGAACGTCGCCCTGCCTCGAGTGCGTGACTTCCGTGGGGTATCGCCCAATTCGTTCGATGGACGGGGCAACTACACCATGGGTTTCCAGGAACAGTTGATCTTCCCGGAAATAGACTATGACAAAATTGACAAGGTTAGAGGCTTTGAGGTGACTATCGTCACCACCGCAACCAACGATGAAGAAGCCCGTGAAATGCTGAGATTGTTGGGTATGCCATTCAGGAGCGAAGGATAAACTTATGGCTAGTAAATGTTATAAATATCGTGAACTACGCCGGAAGTACCCCACCCGGGTGCGCAACCGCTGCAAGGTTTGCGGGCGACCGCGTGGATACATCCGCCGGTTTGGATTGTGTCGGATCTGTTTCCGTGAATTCGCGTTGGACGGCAAAATTCCTGGCGTGACCAAGGCGTCATGGTAGCCGGTGAGAGGATTAAGTTATGAGTGTAAGTGATCCCATTGCAGATATGTTGACTCGCGTGCGTAACGCGGTGATGGCTGGAAACACGATGGTCGCCATGCCTAATTCCAAGATCAAGGTCGCAATCGCCGAAATCCTGTCAAGCGAAGGCTTCATTGAAGGCTACAAGGTAGTGGATGGCGAACAACCCAGCCATAAAGTGCTGCGTCTGCGCATGAAATACGTTGGCGAGCGCCGTGAGCGCCACCCGGTCCTGAGTGGACTGAAGCGGGTAAGCCGACCTGGCCGCCGCGTATATGCGAAGAAAAATGAGATACCCTGGGTTCTATCAGGTATCGGTGTAGCTATCGTTTCCACGTCCAAGGGCGTGATGACCGACCGCCGGGCGCGCCAGTTGGGCGTGGGCGGCGAGATCCTTTGTAAGGTCTGGTAGCCTGGTGAATATGAATAATGGAGGTAGGCAAATATGTCTAGAGTAGGTCGTTTGCCTGTGGAAGTGCCCAAAGGCGTAGAGGTAGAGATTAAAGGTACCTCTGTGCGGGTCAAAGGCCCCAAGGGTGAGCTTTCGCATACGTTCCCGCCGGTGGTCAAAATTACCAAAGAGGATGGCGTCATCACCATAGAACGCCAATCCGATCAGAAATTCCACCGCGCTATGCACGGCACAGCCCGAGCAGTGATCAACAACATGGTGACCGGCGTCAGCGCCGGATTTGAACGGATATTGGAGATCAACGGCGTGGGGTACCGGGCCGAGATGGATGGCAAAAACTTGATCATCAACGTTGGGTATTCCCATCCGGTGATCGTAGAACCGCCAGAGGGGATCACCTTTGTAGCAGAAGGCGACCGGGCGCGGCAGATCAAGGTTTTAGGCTACGACAAGCAAGTCGTCGGCCAGGTGGCGGCCAATATTCGTAAAATCCGCCCGCCGGAGCCATACAAGGGGAAAGGGATCAAGTATCTGGAAGAATATATCAAGCGCAAACCGGGTAAAGCCGGTAAAGTAGTGTAGGTATTATTTCATGGCTAAGAAAACTCGTTCTCAAGCACGTAAACATAGACACCGGCGCGTCCGCAAGAAAGTTCACGGCACGCCGGGAAAACCGCGGCTGAACGTATTCCGCAGTCTGACAGCGATATACACGCAGGTGATTGACGATGAAGCTGGTCAGACCCTGGCTTCGGCATCCACCATTGACGGCGAACTGCGAACTAAAATGAAAGGCTTGGACAAAACCGAGCAGGCGAAGATGGTTGGCGCGGCGATTGCCGAGCGAGCCAAAGAAAAAGGGGTTGGAAAGGTGGTCTTCGACCGGGGCGGTTACCGTTTCATGGGCCGGGTGAAGGCGCTGGCAGATGCAGCCCGTGAAGGCGGTTTGGATTTCTAGGCCTTTCAAGTGGCATAATTGGAGTAATTGATGACGAAATTTAAATCCTCTGAATTTGAAAAAGAATTCGAAGAGCGAACGGTAGAGATCAAACGGGTTGCCAAAGTGGTGAAAGGCGGCCGCCGGTTTTCGTTCCGGGCTGCGGTGGTTATGGGAGATAAAGGCGGCCGGGTCGGACTGGGCGTTGGCAAGGCCAACACCGTGCCGGATGCTATCCGCAAAGCCACCGATGGAGCGCGAAAAGACATGCGCCGGATGTCGATGTTCAAAACAACCATCCCCCACGAGGTGATCGCCAAGGTTGGCGGGGCGAGAGTGCTGCTCCGTCCGGCTTCCGTCGGCACGGGCGTGATCGCAGGAGGGCCGGTGCGTGCGATTTTGGAATCTGTCGGAGTGCAGGACATTTTGACCAAATCTCTGGGTAGTTCCAATACCCTGAACGTGCTGCGCGCTACCATGAAAGCCCTAGACGAACTCAAGACGATCAGCAGGGAAGCCTCCCAGCGGGGCAAACCGGTGGAAGAGTTGGAACCCTACTGGGAGCGGAGATCATCCTAATGGCGAAGAAAAAGAAAGCCACACTTCGAATAACTTTAGTGAAAAGCCCCATCGGCTATAACAAACGCCAGAAAGGCACGGTGCGGGCGTTGGGATTACGACGCATAAACCAGACCGTCGAACACGAAGACACCCCGGTTATCCGGGGGATGCTGTCGAAAGTCGGTCACTTGCTTCTAATTGAAGAATAGGTAACGATATGAAGTTGAATGATCTCAAACCAAACAAAGGCGCGACCAAGAAACGTAAACGGGTTGGCCGAGGCATCGCCGCAGGGCAGGGGAAAACCGCGGGTCGAGGCACCAAAGGCCAAGGGGCGCGGGCGGGCGGAGGAACCGGCCTTTACCACCAGGGCGGCAACCTGCCTTTATTCCGCAAGCTGCCCTTCAAACGCGGCTTCACCCCTCCCTATCAGGTGACCTATAACGAAGTCAACCTGGACCAATTGACCGGTTTCAAGACGGGCAGCGAAGTGACCCCCGAAACGCTGAACGAAGCCCGTCTGGTGCGCAAGGTAGTTAATCCGATTGTGATCTTGGGCCGAGGCGATGTTGGCAAAGCGCTCAAGGTGCGGGTCCACCGGGTGACCAAAGGCGCCAGGGAAAAAATCGAGGCTGCCGGTGGCAGTATTGAGATCATCGAACAATAGATGATGACCACCCTGACGAAAGTTTACGAGAAATCTATGCAGACATGGATCTTGTCCAATTTGGTATGTTCAACCCTAGTTGAGCGACCCAGAACCTTTTTAGGGTTTCACAAGGAGATAAGCTGATGAAACGGTCTGGCTGGCGTTATTTATGGTCGGCGCGAGATATCCGGCGGAAGCTGTTGATCACGCTATTTCTCTTGATAATCTATCGTTTGGCAGCCCACATTCCGGTTCCGGGAGCGGACCCTGAAATATTGGAGCAGTTAATATCAAGCGGTGGAGTGGGGAGCGGCTTGATCAGTGTGGCTGACATCCTCTCCGGCGGCACGGTGGCGAACTTCTCCATCCTGGCGATGGGTGTGTATCCCTACATTACGGCCCAAATTATCCTTCAACTGCTGGTGCCCATTGTCCCCTCCTGGCAGCGGCGAATGGAAGACGACCCCCGCGAAGGCCAGAAGTGGATGGAAAAAGCCACGCTGTATTTCGCCATCCCCATGGCGGCGCTCCAGGCGATTGGGCAGATCAATATTTTCAATCAGATCGCGGTCTCAAATGGTTTGAGCCGGGTGGTGAGCGATTTTGGGTTGACTGGCGATTTGCTGCTGCCGACCCTTACCATCATCATCAGCATGACCGCTGGCACCATGTTCGGCATTTGGCTGGGTGAGTTGATCTCGGAATTCGGCATTCGCAATCAAGGCCTCTCCTTGATAATTTTCGCCGGTATCGTAGCCCGCATCCCGACCAATTTTGGCCGGGTTCTCTTCCCCAACGGGTTCCAAGATCCCAATTATCTTTTGATGGGATTCACCGCGGTCTTCACCGCTTTGACCATTTTTGCCATTGTGGTCGTGCAGCAAGGCCGCCGCAACGTCCCGGTGATGTATCCGGGCCGCCGGGTAGGCAACCGCATGTCCATGCCGGTCAAGGGCACGCTGCCGCTGATGATCAACATGGCGGGCATGATTCCCATCATTTTTGCCTCGGCAATTCTGCAATTCCCCGCTATCGTGGCGACGTTCTTCACCTCTTCAAATGTTACCTGGATCCGGAATTTTGCGGCCAGTCTTGTGGGTTTCGATACGACTAAAGACATATATTGGATCATTTTCTTCTTTTCGGTGGTGATCTTTGCTTTCTTTTACACCGACGTGTTGTTTGCCCAGCAAAACTATGGCGAGAACCTGAAACGTGCCGGCGCTCAGATCCCGGGCGTCAGCCGGGGCGCGCCCACCCAACGTTACCTGACGAAAGTCTTACGGCGGATCACGCTGCCGGGCGCGTTTTTCTTGGGTACCATCGCGGTCTTGCCCTGGCTTAGCTCCAAGCTGATGCCCCAATTGGGGTTGGGGACTACCGACGTTAATACGGGCGCGTTCTTGGTATCTTCGACCGGTTTGTTGATCGTGGTCGGAGTAGTCCGAGACTTGTTCTTCAATCTGGACGCCGAACTTAAACTGCACGGTTACGACGACTCACTGCTTGTACGTTAATAAGGAAAAAGGCTGTGCCAACTTACATCGTAATTCTTGGCCCTCCTGGGGCTGGGAAAGGTACCCAGGCCCAGAATGTCAGCCGAAAACTCGGTCTGGCGCATGTCTCCTCCGGCGATATTTTCCGGGAGAACATGAAAAATGAAACCGAGTTAGGAAAGCAGGCAGCCGGTTATATCAACCGTGGAGAGTTGGTTCCCGATGATTTGACCATCTCCATGATCCGCGAGCGGTTGGGACGCCCGGACTGTAATTCAGGCGCGCTGCTGGATGGCTTCCCCCGCACTCCCGCCCAGGCCGAAGCCCTCAGTGAAATGTTGGCTGAGTTTCAGGGCCAGGTTGACGTGGCGCCTTACATCAAGGTCCCCGAAGATGTGCTTATCAAACGGCTGAGTGGCCGTTGGACTTGCCGAGAGGCTGGGCACATTTTCCATGAGGAGTTCAATCCGCCCCAGCAGGCCGGTGTCTGCGACCAGGATGGCTCTGAACTTTACCAACGCAAAGATGACAAAAAAGAGACCGTCACCAACCGGATCCGGGTCTACATGGAGCAAACTGCTCCGCTGATTGAACATTACCGGACGGAAGGCGTGTTGGTTGAAGTAAATGGCGCTCAGTCTATCGAACAGGTAGGCGCAGAGCTTTTGGCCGCGCTTCCGGCTGTGGAGTGAAGGGCTAATGGCCTGGGAACGAAACGTGGTCGTCAAGAGCGCCCAAGAGATTGAAATGATGCGAGAGTCTGGCCGCATTAACGCCCAGGCGCTGGAAGCGGTCAGGAAACTGATCCGGCCGGGTGTGACCACCGGCGAGTTGAACGCCGCGGCTGAAGAGGTGATCCGCTCACAGGGCGGAACCCCCGCTTTTCTGGGCTACCCGGGGCCGTATCCATATCCGGCCACCATCAACGCCAGTATCAACGAAGAGTTGGTGCATGGCTTACCGGGCAAGCGCAAGCTGCGGGCCGGAGACATCATATCGGTGGACTGCGGCACGGTTTATAAAGATTTTGTGGCCGATTCGGCTTTTTCGATGAGCGTCGGCGAGGTTTCGCAGGAAACCCAGACGCTGTTGGATGTCACCGAGAAGGCCTTGTACATTGGCATTGATAAAATGCGCACCGGCAACCGGGTAGGCGACATTTCGGCCGCCATCCAGGACTACGTGGAGAGCTTCGGATTTCACGTGCCCCGTGAATATACCGGCCACGGGGTGGGCCGCCAGATGCACGAAGGCCCCCAGGTGCCCAATTTCGGCTTGGCCGGGAGAGGGTTGGCGCTGCGACCGGGCATCACCATCGCGCTGGAGCCGATGGTATTGGTTGGGACGCCTCGTACGCGAATTTTGGCCGACAAATGGACGGTCACTTCCGCGGATGATTCGCTGACCGCACATTTTGAACATTCGGTAGCCGTGACCGAGGATGAACCTCTCATCCTGACGGCGTTATAATTGGAATAAATATTCAGATAAAACCTGGACGAAATAAGAGATGCCAGGTATAATCAAAGCTTTGGCTGGTGTTTATCACAGCTTGGAGAAATCGTTATGAAGGTATCCGCTTCAATTAGAAGACGTTGCGCTAAGTGTAAAGTTGTCAAGCGCAAAGGAAGATTGTACGTGATTTGCGAAAATCCGAAACACAAACAGAGACAAGGATAGGCTCATATGGCACGTATTGAAGGTGTAGACTTACCGAGAAACAAGCGCGTCGAGATCGGGCTGACTTATATCTATGGGATCGGCCCTACCCGCTCCAAGGTAATATTATCCGAGACCGGGATCAGCGCCGACACCCGGGTAAAAGATTTGAGCGAGACGGATGTCTCTGTATTGCGTGAGTTCATCCAGAAAAGTTATCAGGTGGAGGGGGATCTGCGCCGAGAGGTGCAGATGAACATCAAACGCCTGATGGAAATTGGCGCTTATCGTGGCTTGCGCCACCGGCGCGGATTGCCGGTGCGCGGCCAGCGTACCCGCACCAATGCTCGCACCCGAAAAGGCCCCAAGAAGACGGTGGCTGGACGGGGACGGCGGCGCGGCGCGACGAAGAAATAATCAAGATATTTTCAACTGTAGAAAGGATATACTATGGCTCGAAGTGTACGATCTTCCCGACGCGGCTCGCGCAAACCGAAGCGCACCATGACCAATGCTCTGGTTCATATTAAGGCTACGTTCAATAACACCATCATTACGATCACGGATATGGAGGGGAACACGATAGCCTGGGCGAGCGCCGGTTCGGCAGGGTTTAAAGGCTCCCGCAAAAGCACCCCCTTTGCGGCTCGTCTGGCCGCCGAACAAGCCTTGAAAGCGGTGGGAAATATCGGTTTGCAGGAAGTTGACATTATCGTCAAAGGCCCGGGACCGGGCCGGGAGGCAGCCATCCGAGCGATTCAAGCTGTGATGGGCCTTCAAGTACGTTCTATCTCGGACGCCACGCCGGTTCCTCACAATGGCTGCCGGCCGCCCAAGAAGCGCCGGGTGTAAGAAATTATTAGGAGTGTAAAGATTTATGGCAAAGTATATTGGGCCAGTTTGTAAACTGTGTCGTCGTGAAGGCGAAAAACTGTTCCTCAAGGGGCAGCGCTGCTTTTCCCCCAAGTGCGCCATGGAACGCCGGGATTATCCGCCGGGCGAGCATGGCCGAGGGTCGCAATGGCGGCGCAGCCGAGCTTCAGACTATAGCCGCCAATTGCGGGCCAAGCAAAAAGCTCGCCGCACCTATGGCGTGCTGGAACGTCAATTCCGCCGATATTATAGAATAGCGCTCAAATCCACCGGTGTGACTGGGTTGGCTCTGCTGCAAATGCTGGAAACCCGGCTGGACAACGTCGTTTACCGCATGGGTTTCGCCGCAAGCCGCGCCCAGGCCCGCCAAATGGTGTCTCACGGCCACTTTGACGTCAACGGCCGCCGCACCAATATCCCATCCATGCTGATGAAGCCGGGCTATACCGTCCAGGTACGAGAAGGTTCTAAGAAACGCACTTTCTTCAAAGAACTGCCCGACCTGGCCGGAGAAAAGAACTCCCCGGAGTGGTTGAGTCGGGACGTGAAGAGCCTTTCTGGCTCGATGGAGCGGGTGCCGGAACGCACGGAAATTGACGGCAACCTGAATGAACAATTGATCGTTGAATACTATTCTCGGTAGTCTGAATTACTAATTTGATGATGATAATTTGTAACCGACAACCGGAAGGATGGGGCCGCCTGTGGTAATTCCTTTGAGCAGCATGGTGACGCCGAGAATCGAGCGTGAAGCCGAGTCTCGGAACTATGGAAAATTCGTAATAAGCCCCTTGGAGCGCGGTTATGGGACCACGCTGGGCAACGCCCTACGCCGGGTTCTCATTTCCTCGCTAGAGGGCGCTTCAGTGACGGCTATTCGCATCACCGACGTGCAGCACGAGTTCGGCGAGATCCCCGGTGTGCGTGAGGACGTCATTCAACTGATGTTGCAGCTCAAACAACTGCGCATGAGGCTGCATGACGTGGATAGCACCCGGCTGCATCTGGAAGTTCGCGGCGAAGGCGTGGTGACTGCGGCGGACATTATCGCCCCGGCGGAAGTGGAGATCATTAACCCGGATCTTTACCTCTTCACCGTTGACCAGAAGAAAGCCAGACTGGAAATCGGGATGACTGTGGAGCGGGGCCGCGGCTACTCGCCCGCTAACGACCGCATCGGCAACCTGCCTATTGGGGAACTGCCGGTGGATGCTATCTATACCCCGGTCGAACGGGTCAACTGGGAGGTTGGTTACGCCCGGGTTGGGCAGAGCACCAACTACGATAAGTTAACTATGGAAGTTTGGACTGACGGCACGATCAGCCCGGAAGACGGTTTGAGCACTGCGGCTGGGATCCTCATCGAACACCTTCGCCACCTGGCCGGAGTCTCCGAATTTTTGCTGACTCCGCTGGTCGAAGAGGACGAAGTCAGCAGCCGCCTGACCAGCGAGATGATCGAAACCCCCATAGAGAATCTGGACCTGACCGTCCGGGTGTTCAATTCCCTAAAGCGAGCCGGGATCACTACGGTTGGCGAGGTGCTGGAACTGCTGGAAAAAGGCGAGGACGCCATTATGTCCATCCGCAACTTCGGTGAGAAGAGCATGAGCGAACTGATCCAAAAGATGAACGATAAGGGCTACCTCACCGAGGACGAAGAAGACGGCGAAGAGGATGCCGAAGACCTGGAGTAATAACCATGCGACATAAAATAGCAGGACGCCGATTGAGCCGCACTACGGGAGTGCGTAATGCATTACGGCGAACTTTGATCAAGCAATTATACGAACACGAACGCATTAGGACCACCAGCGCCAAGGCCAAGGCCATTCGCGGCCAAGCTGAAAAGCTGATCACGCTGGCCAAACGCGGCATTGCTACCGAGGACGAGGCCAAGATGGTCCACGCCCGGAGGATTGTGGCAGCTCGTCTGGCAGACCCAGAGATCGTCAAGAAACTGTTCGACGACATCGCCCCCCGTTTTGAAAACCGGGAGGGCGGCTATACCCGCATCATCAAGCTTGGCCCTCGCTACGGCGACTCGGCGGATATGGTCCTCTTGGAGTTGGTGGAAGATTAGTTGAATGAGTAGTCACCATCCGGCTTGACCGGATTGGAAATGGCACGTTACCAAGTTATTATCGCTTACGATGGCACGGATTTTTACGGCATGCAGCGGCAAGCCGGAGAGACCCGCACGGTGCAAGGCGTGGTGGAAGCCGCCCTGTCCCGCATCGGATGGGAAGGGGACTCCACACTGGCCGCCGGACGTACAGATACCGGCGTGCATGCCTCCGGGCAGGTAGTTTCATTTGACCTGGATTGGTCTCACGGTGAAGAAGCGCTGCAAAACGCCTTGAACGCCAACCTGCCGCCCGACGCGGCGGTGCGGGAAGTGAAGACCGCCCGGATTGATTTCCATCCCCGTTATGATGCGGTCTCCCGCCGGTACCGTTACCACTTGTTCTGTGAACAGAATAGACGCCCGCTGCGTGAACGCTACGCATGGCGGGTTTGGCCGCCAGCCGCGCTGGAACCAATGCAGCAAGCTGCGGAAATGCTGACCGGCAGCCACGACTTCGCGGCCTTTGGCTCCCCGCCCCGTGAAGGCGGCTCAACCGAGCGGACCATCACCAGCGCAACCTGGCAGGAAGCAGGCCAGGATCTGGTTTTTGAGGTGGTCGCCAACGCCTTTCTCTACCATATGGTGCGCCGATTGGTGCACTTGCAGGTAGAGATCGGGCAAGGCAAGGCAGAACCGGCGCTTGCGGCTCGATATTTGGATGGCAGCGAACCTGGCATGGTGAGAGGCCTGGCCCCGCCGCAAGGTTTGTTCCTGGCTGAAGTACGCTATCCCGGCGATGATGACGTTGAAAAATAAAGGACTTATTGTCTGTAGTTTGGAGAAGACACTGTGCAGAAAACATATTATCCCAAAGCAAGCGAAGTCAGTTCCGATTGGGTTCTGGTGGATGCCAACGGCCAGAACCTGGGCCGGTTGGCAACTCAGATCGCCACGGTCCTGATCGGCAAACACAAACCGACATTTACCCCCGGCGTGGATATGGGCGACTACGTGGTCGTCGTAAACGCTGAGCGGATCACGGTGACCGGTAAAAAACTGGACGATAAGATGTATTATCGCCATTCTGGGTATCCGGGCGGTTTGAAGAAGATCAATCTGCGCGACCTGCTGGCCACTCATCCCGACCGGGTTCTCCGCCGGGCAGTTTGGGGCATGGTGCCGCATAACAAATATGGCCGCAAGCTGATGCGAAAGATCAAGATCTATGCCGGGCCTGACCACCCCCATGAGGCTCAATCGCCCAAACCGATGGTGTTAAAGTAAGGAGCAGAACCCATGACTGAACAATATTACGAAGGTATTGGACGCAGAAAAGAAGCAACCGCCCGGGTGCGGTTGATGAAAGGCTCCGGCCAATTTATTGTTAACCAGAAGGAATTGGCAGAATTTTTTCCCCGTATGGGCGACGCCGATGAAATCCTTCGCCCGCTGGGAGCCGCCGAGTTGAGTCCCCAGCAGTATGACGTATCGGTTCTGGTGAAGGGCGGCGGTATCACCGGCCAGACTAGCGCGGTGCGCTTGGGGTTGACCCGGGCTCTCATCAAGATGAACCCGGACCTGACTCCGGTGATGCGCAAAAATGGTTTCACCACCCGCGACGCGCGGGTCAAGGAACGCAAGAAACCGGGCCTCAAGCGTGCTCGTAAGGCTCCGACCTACACCAAGCGATAGCCTTCCTGAATGGAAAATGAAACCGCGGAGATGCAGTGAATGCTGCTCTCGGCGGTTTTTTTCTTTGGGACGCTGATGACGCGGATGATTAATTTGGATAGGTGTTTATGATGAATACTCCTGGAATTACATTGTTGGGCCTGGGGCCTGGGGACCCGGCTCTGCTCACCCGGCAGGCCTGGGAGGTGTTGGACAACGCCTCGGAGGTCTACCTGCGCACCCGCCAGCATCCGACGGTGGCGGGTTTCCCCGATACGCTGGAGGCGCATTCGTTCGACCATCTCTATGAGGAGATCGAGAGTTTTGAGGCGGTCTATGAGGAAATCGTCGAACGAGTGCTAGTGTTGGGACGCCGTCCCGAGGGGGTGGTGTACGCTGTTCCTGGTCACCCCTTCGTGGCGGAGGCCACCGGCC
>CBDUUP010000095.1:0-13063 GCA_965370435.1 uncultured Anaerolineales bacterium
GGCCTGAAAGAAGCCAAAGAGGCGGTTGATAAAATGTTGGCGGGTGAAAGCTTTGCACCCGCTCAACCCAAGAGGCGGGCATAGCGTCTCTTTTCCCTGATCTTCACCCTGTTGTTGACTTTGCTCCCCTTCTTTATCATCATCCATCAAGTAGTCCCTAATAATCCATTCTCAACAATCTTGGAGAGACTGAACCCTCTCTCATTTGCAAAGGTCTTGCTCACGTTTGGCGAAGAAGGGACCGGGCCGGGTTTCTTCACCGACGCCCGGCACATCGCCGCGCTGCCCGAAGGCGATAGAGGCGCTCTGCTGGATTTCGGCATCGAGTTCGCGGTGCGCCAATGCGCCCAATTGCTCAAAGCGGGCGTCCCCGGGCTGCACATCTACACCATGGACCGGAGCAAATCCACCGCCGGGATCGTCAACCGTCTGCGAGGCGATGGGTTGTTGTAGCGCTGATCCTTGATGAGATTGGCCTACTCCGCCATTCGCAATCTACAATCTCTAATCCGCCTCCACAACCTCCCTCTCCTCCTCATTTCCCAAATCCCCCTCCCACAAACGCTGCATCTCCTCGCTGGACTCCAGCAGATCATCCAGCTTCCCCTCCGCTTCAATCATGCCATCCTTGAGTACCACGATGTGGTCGGCCCGGCGGAGCGCGGCGCGGCGATGCGAGACCACCAGGCAGGTAGCCTCCTCCTGGCTCTCGAAGACCCGCCGCCAGAGAGTGCGCTCGGTCTCCACGTCCAGGGCGCTGGAGAGGTCGTCGAAGACCAGCAGCTCCGGCTGGCGGACGAACATGCGCGCCGCCGCGCTGCGCTGGGCCTGCCCGCCGGAGAGCTTCACGCCCCGCGGCCCCACCTGGGTCTCCATGCGGTTCTCCAGGACATTCAGGTCATCTTCCATCACTGCCGTATGCAGGGCGGATTGGAGATTGACCTGCTCCTCCGGCAAACCCATCAGGATATTGTCCTTCAGACTCTCGCTGAACAGGCGCGGCACTTGTCCGGTGTAGGCGCTGCGGGGCGGCACAAAGAACGAAGCCGGGTCCTCGACTGCTTCCCCGTTCCAGGCGATCTCGCCCTCGTCTTTGGGCAGCAGTCCCAGGAGGACGCGCAGCAAAGTGGTCTTGCCGGAGCCGATGCGCCCGGTGATCACTGTGAAGGAGCCGCGCGACACTTCTAAGTCCACGTTTTGGATGCCTCGCCCGGTCTCCGGGTAAAGGTAGCTCAGACCCCGGGTGGACAGCGATTGCAGGCGGTGTTGGCTGGTCTTTTCGATGAAAGCCACCTCAGGCAGATTGCCCCACAGATAGACCGGTCCATGTTCCACCAGCGTCTCAGGCGGCGCGCCGGGCATCAATTCCAGCAAACGCTCCAGCGAGACTTCCGCCTGGCGATAGCGGCGCAGGAAACCGCCTATCATCATGGTGACAAAGCTCAACTGCCCCATGTAGGAGACGAATATGGCAAAGTCGCCCACCGTCAGGGTGATCGCCCCCGTCTGGGCGTGCATGGCCTGGGCCGCCACCAAGAGCACGATTCCCGTGCCGACGTTGGCGGCGTTGACCGAAAAAGAATCCAGGAATTGGGACAGAATGGTGTCTCGCAGGGTGGCCTTGCGGCGGGCTTCGTTGAGGCCCTCCAGATGCGAGACCACGTATTCCTCGGTGCCCGCCACCTTGACCGCCTGCACCGCGCCGAATATCTCCCCCAGCATCCCGGTCACGTTGGCTATGGCTTGCTGGTTGGCGCGGCGGTAAGTCTGGATGCGTTTGGTGGTCATATTGACCACTGCCACCGAGACGGCCAGCGGTATGACCACCGCCAGGGTGAGGAGAGGATTGACGCTCACCAGCACAGCCAGGGCCGCGCCGATCACTGCCACCTGGCCGATGGGGTCCAGAGTCCAGGTGGTGAACTCGGGAATTGCGTTGGCGTCGTCTCGGAAGCGGCTGATGGCCTCCCCCGCCGAGGCGGGCAGAGACTTGGCTCCTGGATATTGAAGGATGCGGGCCAGCAGGTTCTTGCGCAGCAGGGTGACGAGGATAATTTGGATGCTGCTCTCTGCTATCACGGCCATGACGATCATCGCCTGGCGGACCAGGGTCACAACCACCACCAGGGCGAACAGGGTCTCCAGGTTGAACCCGGCGGCGGGTTCGCCCGTCAGGGTGTTGAAAATCTCTCTGGTGATGAGGCCCGGCGCCAGAGGGAGCAAGTAGAAACCCATCAGGCCGACGAAGAAGGCGATGAACAACAGCCAGGTGGGTTTGTATAAGCCCAGGCGCAGGATGTACCGCCAGACAGAGACGCGGGGCTGAGCGGTGGGGTTGGTTGAATCGTTCATGCCAGGGCCTCCTCTAGACCAGTTTTGAGCAACTGGGCGAATTGGGACTCTGGGTCGCGGGCCAGAGACTCGCGCTCGCCGTATTCCACCTGCCGTCCGCTTTCCAGGATCATGATCCGGTCGGCCCGCTGAACGGTGCCCAGCCGGTGGGCGATGATGATGGCGGTGCGGTTTTCCAGCAGGCGGTCTACGGCCTGCTCCAGAAGCTGCTCGGTGGCCGGGTCCAGCCGGGAGGAGGCCTCGTCGAGGATGACCAGGCCGGGGTCCCGCAGGAAGACCCGGACGAAAGCCAGCAGTTGCGCTTCTCCCGCTGAAAGCCCGCTTCCCCCCGGCGCTAACCGGGTGTCCAACCCTTCCGGCAGGGCCTGATGCCATACGGTCAAGCCCAGCTCTTCCAGAGCTTGCAGGATACGCTGGTCCGGGATGCGAGGATCGAAGAGAGTGAGGTTATCGCGCACGCTGGCATTGAAGAGTTGTATCTCCTGGGTCACCAAACCCACCCGCTCGCGCAGCGCGCCCAGGCGGGCCTCCCGCAGTTCCACCTCTCCCAGGCGCAGGCTGCCCTCCAGGGGGTCATACAAACGGAAGAGCAGGCGGGTGAGGGTGGTCTTGCCGCTGCCGGTGCGCCCCAGCAGGCCCAGCGCCTCGCCCGGCGGCAGATTGAAGTTGATGTCGTGCAGCACCATGTCGAGTTCGTCCGATTCGCTGTCCTTGTCGGGCGCGTACCCGAATGAGACATTCTCAAAGTCCACCGCCAGGGCCTCCCCGGTGGGGAGTACGGCCTGTCCGGTATCGGGGAGGACTTTCTGGATTGCCAAAAGGTCCTGGACGCGGATAATGCTGGCCCCGGCCTGCTGAAACTCCTGGAACTGGCGGCTGATCTGTTCGATGGGTGTGTTGAGCAGTTCGGTGTAGCGGAAGATAAGATAGACTGTGCCGATGGTGATGAGGTCAATTTGGAATAGATATGCACCCAGAGCCAGCGAGACGGCTGTTCCGACGGAGAACAGCACAAACGAGGCCCCGAAACTGCTCATCCCAATAGTCGAGGCTTTGATCCACTTCCGCAAGATGGGGCGTGAGCGTTCATACAGGCGGCGCATCACGTAGGCGACCGCCCCGTTGGCGCGCACGTCCTCGGTTCCGGAGAGCCGTTCCTCCAGGAAACCGTACAACTCGGCGCTGGCCTGGCGAGCCTGGCGAAAGAGGGGGACGGCGATGTCGCGCAGGCGGTTGAGGACCAATAAAGTGATGATGACGAACAAGGTCAGCGCCAACCCTACTCGCCAGTCAATGGTATAGAGCAGAACCAGGATGCCCAGCATCAAGAGGGCGTTGCCCACCAGTTCGATGACGAAGCGAGAGAAGAAGTTCGCCAGAGTCCCCACGTCGCCATCCACCCGTTCGATCAGGATGCCCGGGGTGCGGCTCTTGTGGAAGCCCATATCCAGGTTCAGGCAGTGGCGGGTCAGGTCGGCGCGCAGTTGGTTGGTCGTCACCTGGCCCAGGTTGGCGGCCACGTAGGTCTCGATGATCGAGAAAACCTGGGTCATCAAGGCGATGCCCAAGAATAACAGCGCGCTCTGGACCAGTTCATCCAGAGGGCTGTTGGACATAGCCTGGTCAATGAAGCCGCTCAGGATCTGGGGGCTGAGCAGCTTCAAGGTAATGCTGCCGGCCAGAAGAAGACCCAGAACCGCGGCTTGACGCCAATGCGGCTTGAGATAAGTCACTAATATGTTTCGATATTGGTTGAGAGATGTTTTCTTTGTCGCCATTGTATAAGTCACTTGTGTTTTTACGAATAATATACCAAGAATACTGACCGAGGTGGTTAAAGTCTACCGCGGATAGATACAAAAACAGTCCTATGACTTGCCTTCCTGTGGTCGTTGGGAGGATGGAGGGAAATAAAAACGGCCACGGGGCTGAAGCCGTCCGGGGCCGGAAAGAGTAAACGTTGGGGGGTTCGCTTACACGATGGCAGGACGCACTACAGCAGCAAGAATCACGTTGACAAGGGCATTGCTATACTTTGGGTGGGTCATAAGAAGCGCGTCCTCCTTTCATAAGGATAGTTTACAGCGGGGTGGAGTTTATCATGGTTGGCGAGGTTGGTCAAGGATGGATGAGGCGCATAAAAATATTGTGGATTCCTTGATTAGTCTTCGCGCTTCTTTGGAAATTGTCACAGTGATCTTTAGGAGTCGAGGCTTTAGCCGGGTCAACTGCGTCTGTTCTTCTGGCTGAAGGCTCGACTCCTTAGATAATAGGGGGGGCATCGTCTCGCTCAGAGGATAAAATGAGGATAAGCGAAATCATGGGCCATTTGCCAGAGTAGCCAGAGCATCGCCGCCGCTCTTATCTGCCAGCTCTAAAATTGCCAGAATCGCGCTCACAATTACCCTATTTCATATCCAGAAAGTGACATTTGTCAGGTTGTAAAGAGGACATCGTTTCTATGAAAACAAGGTAAAATAAGGATACGAATTGAATAATCACCTGGACTTTGGGCCTGCGTAAGGCTACAGGGATTGTTGTTAAGGGGGAGTTTTCAAAATACCACTATTGGCTTACAATATTGGGTTGACCATAGTTCAGTTTGCACGTTCGTGCTGTTGAATCATACTGGCTGGCGCCTTTTCACCTGTGCAAAGCCAGTTTATTACCGGAGGTATACCTAACGATGTCGAGAAAGAAAATAACAGTAGACGGCAACGAGGCCGTTGCGCGAGTCGCGCATAAAATCAACGAAGTTATCGCTATTTATCCCATCACCCCCTCGACCCCCATGGGCGAGCACGCCGACGCATGGTCGGCGGATGGGCGGCCCAACATCTGGGGCACAGTCCCCCTGGTGATCGAGATGCAGGCGGAAGGCGGCGCAGCGGGGGCCGTTCACGGCGCATTGCAAGCCGGGGCGCTGACCACCACCTTCACCGCCTCCCAGGGCCTCTTATTGATGATCCCCAATATGTACAAGATCGCCGGGGAACTGACCTCCACGGTGTTCCACGTGGCGGCTCGTTCGGTGGCCGCGCAGGCCCTTTCCATCTTCGGCGACCATTCCGACGTGATGGCGGCTCGGGCTACCGGTTTTGTTATGCTGGCTTCCGCCTCCGTGCAGGAGGCCCATGACTTTGCTATTATTTCCCAGGCCGCCGCCCTCAAGGCGCGGCTGCCCTTTATCCATTTCTTCGAGGGGTTCCGCACCTCCCACGAGATCAACAAGATCGAAGAGTTGACCGACGACGATCTGCGGGCCATGATTGACGATGATCTCGTGCGCGCTCACCGAGAAAGAGCGCTCTCCCCCGATAACCCCTTCATCCGCGGCACCGCCCAAAACCCGGACGTGTTCTTCCAGGCCCGCGAGACGGTTAATCCCTACTACCTGGCCTGCCCTGGCATCGTCCAGGAGGCGATGGACAAATTCGCCGGATTGGTGGGGCGGCAATATCGTCTCTTCGACTACGAGGGAGATGATAACGCCGAGCATGTTATCGTCGTAATAGGCTCCGGCGGTGTAACGGCAGCGGAGACAGCTAAGGTCTTGAACGAGGCTGGTGAAAAGGTCGGCGTGGTGAAGGTGCGCTTGTACCGCCCCTTCTCCATCGAGCATTTCCTGGACAAACTGCCTGCCACAGTGAAGAAGATCGCCGTGCTGGACCGCACCAAAGAACCCGGCGCCTCCGGCGAGCCGCTCTATCTGGATGTGGTGAACGCAATCCATGAAGGTCGAAACAATGGCCAAGCGCCTTTCTCCGAGTCTCCCCTCATCACCGGCGGGCGATACGGCCTCTCCTCCAAGGAATTCACGCCCGCTATGGTCAAGGGCGTCTTCGACGAAATGAAGCAAGACCAGCCCAAGAACCACTTCACTATCGGCATCAACGACGACCTCACCCACACCAGTCTGGACTATGACGACGCCTTCTCCATCGTGAGCGAGAAAACCGTGCGGGCCGTATTCTACGGCCTGGGTTCTGACGGCACTGTGGGCGCTAACAAGAATTCCATCAAGATCATCGGAGAAGAAACCTCCAACCACGCCCAGGGGTACTTCGTCTATGACTCCAAGAAAGCCGGCGCGATGACCATCTCCCACCTGCGCTTTGGTCCCGAACCCATCCGCGCCCCCTACCTAGTCGGCAGGGCCAACTTCGTCGCTTGCCACCAGTTCAACTTCCTGGAGCGTTATGACGTTCTGGGATCCGCGGTGCCGGGCGCCACCTTCTTGCTCAACAGCATGTACGACAAAGACGAGACCTGGGACCATCTGCCCCGCGAGGTGCAGGAAACCATCATCGAGAAAAAGCTGAAATTCTACGTCATCAACGGCTACAAGGTTGCCGAAGAGACCGGGATGGGCCAGCGCATCAACACCATCATGCAGACCTGCTTCTTCTACATCAGCGGTATCCTGCCCCCCGACGAAGCCATCGCTGCCATCAAAGACGCCATCAAGAAGACCTATGGCAAGCGCGGTGAAAAGATCGTCCAGCAGAATTACGCCGCCGTGGACGCCGCCCTGGCAAACCTGCACGAGATGAAAGTACCAAAGAAAGCCACCAGCAAACTCACCCGCCGCCCGCCGGTACCGGATGAAGCTCCGAAGTTCGTGCGGGAGGTGCTGGGACCGATGATCGCCCGTGAGGGAGACGGCGTTCCAGTGAGCGTCTTGCCCGCCGATGGCACCTATCCCCTGGCAACCACCCAATGGGAGAAACGCAACATCACCCTGGATATTCCCGAATGGATACCCGATCTGTGCATCCGCTGTGGGAAATGTGTGTTCGTCTGCCCCCATGCGGTCATCCGCCAGAAAGTCTACGACCCTGCGCTCCTGGAAAACGCGCCCGATTCCTTCCTCTCGATGGAAGGCAAGTGGCGCGAGTTCCCCGGCGCGGTGTACTCCATCCAGGTCGCCCCGGAAGACTGCACCGGCTGCAAGCAGTGCGTGGAGATCTGCCCGGTCACGGATAAGGAAAATCCCGACCGCAAGGCCCTCAACATGGTGGACCAACTCCCCATCCTCGAGCGCGAACAAGCCAATTGGGAATTTTTCCTCACCCTGCCGGAGGTGGACCGCACCGCCATTAAATTCAACACCATTAAAAATTCCCAACTCCTGGAGCCGCTCTTTGAATTTTCGGGGGCCTGCGCGGGCTGTGGCGAGACGCCTTACATTAAACTGGTCACCCAGCTCTTCGGCGACCGCACCATCGTCGCCAACGCCACCGGATGCACCTCGATCTTCGGCGGCAACCTGCCCACCACCCCCTGGGCGAAGAACAAAGACGGCCGCGGCCCGGCCTGGTCCAACTCCCTCTTTGAGGACAACGCTGAGTTCGGATTAGGTATGCGTCTAGCGCTGGACAAACAAACCGAATACGTCCGGGAAATCTTACCCCGGTTCGCCGGCCAACTCGGCGATGAACTGGTGGAAGAATTGCTCACCGCCGATCCCCAGGACGAAACCGGCTACCAGGCCCAGCGCGAACGCGTCGCCCTGCTCAAGGAACGCCTGGAAGGCATGACCGATACCCAGGCCCGCGACCTGCTGGGACTAGCCGACGTATTTGTGCCCCGCAGCCTGTGGATCATGGGCGGCGACGGCTGGGCCTACGACATCGGCTACGGCGGGCTGGACCACGTCCTGGCATCGGGGAAGAATGTCAACGTGCTGGTGCTGGATACCGAAGTTTATTCCAACACCGGCGGACAGGCCTCCAAGGCCACCCCGATGGGGGCGATTGCAAAGTTCGCATCTAAGGGCAAAGAACTGCCTCGCAAAGACCTGGGCATGATCGCCATGTCCTACGGCTACGTGTACGTGGCCCAGATCGCTATGGGCGCTAGCGACACCCAGACCCTCAAAGCCATCCTGGAGGCGGAAGCCTACGACGGCCCCTCCCTCATCATTGCCTACAGCCACTGCATCGAACACGAGATCAATATGACCAAAGACCTGACCCACGGCCTAGGCCTGAACCAGCAAAAGCTGGCCGTAGACTCGGGCTTCTGGCCGCTCTACCGCTTCAACCCCGCTTTGATCTCCCAGGGCAAGAATCCCCTGTCGATTGACGCCAAGCCTCCCAAGATTTCCTGGAAAGAGTTCGCCTATAACGAGGGCCGCTTCAGCCGCCTGGCCAAAAAAGACGAGAAGCGCGCCGAAGCGCTCATGGAAAAAGCCATCCAGGACGTGCAGTACCGCTTGAACATCTACCGCCAGATGGCGGAGATGCATTACCCTGTCCCCACCGTGCCCCCCGTTCCTTAGAGAGGGGAAATTTTGAAGCTGCGCCCCGTCTGGTAGCCGCTCATCAATCCCCAACATAAAAAAGAGACGCGCCCGTTAGCGTCTCTTTTTTCATTCCAATAATGGTTTTGGGAATAGCATCCTCCATTCATCTTCAAGCAAAAACATACCTTTCATCCTTCATCCTTCCCCCTTCATCCCTCCCTCTCCCCCCTTCCCAAACCGGCCCAACCCAGATAAGATATGCGGGAGAGCCGAGACACACTATGGACGAGACCCAAACCTTCACCCCCTCCCGGCGCAACGGACTGATCTTCGCCGGGGTCACTATCCCAGCCTTGACCCTGGCCTCCGGGGTCGTCTTTGCCCGCGTCACCCAGGCCCAGATCGGTCCGGAGTTCTTGCTTTATCTGTTCCTGGCGGTATTCATCGCCGCCCCCATCCCTTTGATGGGCTACCGCGCTTTTTCGCTGTCACGGGCCGCTTACCATCTGCACCGGGACGGAGTCAATATTCAGTGGGGGCTGCGGGTGGAGAATATCCCCATGACGGCGGTGGAATGGGTGCGCAAGTCCAGCGACCTGGAGGAGAAGCAGCCCCGTCCCTGGCTGCGCTGGCCGGGCGCGGTGCTGGGAACCCGCCGCCTTCCTGAGAGCGGACAAATCGTCGAATTCCTGGCGGACAACACCAGCCGCTTGGTGTTGATCGCCACCCCGGAACGCATCTACGCCATCTCCCCCGCCAACGCGGACGAGTTCTTGATCGCCTTCCAGCGCCTAATCGAGTTGGGCAGCCTCGACCCCATCCCGGCCCGTTCGGTGTACCCCGCTTTTCTGCTGGGGCAGTTGTGGGCCGACCGCCCGGCGCGAATCCTGGTCCTGGGTGGAGCGCTGTTGAGCCTGGGCTTGCTGATCTGGGTGGGGCTGGCGGTGCCCAACCATCCCGAAGTCTCTCTGGGCTTTTCCTCCGACGGCTCGCCGCTGAACCCGGTGCCGGGGGTGCAGTTGTTCCTGCTGCCGGTGGTGGATGCTTTCTTTTTCCTGGCTGGTACCGGTCTGGGACTCTACTTCTACCGGCGGGATGGCGGCAAACCCGTCGCATACCTGCTCTGGAGCAGCGGGGCGCTGATGGGCGCTTTATTTCTCGCCGGATTGGCTTTTATCCTATAGTATGGGTTGTTTCTCCACCCTTTACCCCCCGTTTCCCCACCACTTATCCACAGTTTTTCACCAGTTATCCACATAGTTTATCCCCTGACTTAGCAGCGTTATCCACAGGTTCTCATGCAATTTCTAATCGGATTGTCCACGGGTGTGTTGATCGCAGGGCTGGCCTGGCGGGCGGGGGCTTTAAGCCGCAGCGGAGCCTGGGCCGCGTCTCTGACCGGCGGGTTGGTCTTCGGTCTGGGCGGGGTTCCCTGGGCGGCGCTGCTGCTGACCTTCTTCATCTCCTCCAGCGCTCTCTCTCGGCTGTTCAAGCGGCGCAAGTCGGCTTTGAGCGAGAAGTTCTCCAAAGGCTCGCAGCGGGATTGGGGGCAGGTGTTCGCCAATGGAGGGTTGGGCGCGCTGCTGGCCGTCGTCCATCTCCTGCTTCCGGAGGCAATCTGGCCCTGGATGGCCTTCGCCGGGGCTGTGGCGGCGGTCAACGCCGACACCTGGGCCACCGAGTTGGGCGTTCTCAGCCGGAGGCCGCCCAGATTGATCACCACCGGCAAGCTCGTGGAGCGGGGCGCCTCCGGCGGCGTCTCGCTTCTGGGCACATTGTCAACCCTGGGCGGGGCGGCGTTGGTGGGGCTGTTTGCCGCCCTCTTTTCGACGGTTGGATCATTCTGGGGGATTTGGGGCGCTATCACGCTGGCGGGACTGGCCGGATCGCTGTTCGATTCCCTGCTGGGCGCAACTGTGCAGGCCATCTACACCTGCCCCGCCTGCCAAAAAGAGACCGAGCGCCACCCCCTTCACACCTGCGGCACGAAGACCCTCCCCCTGCGCGGCTGGCCTTGGCTGACCAACGACCTGGTGAACCTGGCCGCCTCGATCCTGGGCGCGGCGGTTGCGGTTCTGATCGTTTGAACGTGCAACGTTCAAACTCTTCCCGGGGTGACTCTGGGTGAATTGACATTTGTTTTGAATAGGGATATGATGAGACCGTAGAAAAGATATTTCCCAGGCTTGGCGACCCTTTCCCGGCGCCGAAACCACCATGCATATACATGCTCCAGGAGGCATTCGATGACCACTCATAGACTCAAAACCAAAGTATTCCACGGCGCGCGCCTGTTGGTCTGCGCCGCCCTCATCGCCGGATTGGCGTTGGCCGCCATGCCGGCGACCCAGGGCCGCGCCTCAGCCGTTCACTACGTCACCAAAACCACCGACAGCAATGACGGCGTCTGTGCCGCCGATTGCTCTTTGCGAGAGGCAATTGGCGCCGCCCATCCAAGCGATACTATTGATTTCAGTCTGCCTCCCGGTTCCACCGTCAATATAACCTTGGGGAGCATAGACACCCTAAAAAGCTTCACAATTTCATCTTCCGTCGCCAACATCACCATAGACGCAGGCAACACCAGCCGGATCTTCTATTTCTGGAACGGCAGCACCGTCCTGCTCGACAATCTCACCCTCGCCAATGGCGCTACGACCGGGGGCGAGCACGGCGGCACCATCCAAAACACCAGCAACCTGACCCTCACCGACGTGACCATCAACACCAGCACCGCCGATGGTTGGGGAGGCGGCATTTACAGCGGATGGGGTTCCACCCTCTACCTGGATAACGTCACCCTGTACGACAACCACGCCGAACAAGGCGGGGGCGTTTACTTCAGAGACAACGACGCCGGCACATTGACCATCGTCAACAGCAACTTTTCCAGCAACGACGCCCTGGAAGGGAACGGCGGCGGACTTTATGTCAATAACGGGGACGTGAACATCACCTCCACCACCTTCGATTCCAACACCGCCTCCAGAACCACGGCCAGCGCCGCCTATGGGGGCGGAATTTTCAGCTACATGACAGGGGGAGATACCATTACGATAAATTACAGCACGATATCAAACAACGTTGCCGATACCGCCGCGGTCGTCAACGACCGCGGCGGCGGCATCTACCATAATTACGGCACGATGACCCTCAACAAAACTACGGTCAGCGGCAACACCTCCTACATGGGGGGCGGGATCTACGTCAATACTAACGGCGCTTTGAACGTAAACCAATCCACCATCTCAGGGAACCTGGGGCAATACGGCGCAGGGGGAGTAGCTGCCTATGGGGCGGTAAATATGACCAACAGCACCATCTCGGGCAACAAAGCCAATAATGCACCCGGCGCGATGTATGTTCACTCCACCGCCACTGCTAATCTAAACAACGTCACCATAACGGCAAACGTGGCCGATTTTGACAGCGACACCAGTGGATTGATCGGCGGCCTCCGGGTGAACGGCGGCACGATCACCGTCCGCAACAGCATCATCGCCGGGAACACGGAGAACACCGGCAGCACCAGCCAGGTGGATTGCGTCATCGCCGGATTAAATTTTACCTCTGGAGGCTATAACCTGGTCGGCATCGCCGATGGCTGCAATTGGACCTCCGCCACCGGAGACCAAACCGGCACCCTCGCCGTCCCCAAAGACCCGCTATTAGGCTCCCTGGCCGATAACGGCGGCCCCACCTACACCCACAACCTGGGGGGCGGCAGCCCGGCCATTGAAGGCGGCAACACCGGCGGCTGCAAAGACCATAACGCCGCCGCCATCACCGTAGACCAGCGCGGCGCGCTCCGCCCCAACGGGATCCGCTGCGATATCGGCTCTTACGAAGTCGGCAGCGTTCCCAAAGATGCCACTGCCACCACCATCACCTCCGACAGCGCCGACCCCTCCGTGACCGGCGAGACGGTGACCGTGCAGTACACTGTGACCACTGGCGGGATTGGCACCCCGACCGGCACCGTCACGGTGACCGACCTAACCGGCGCGAACTGCAATGCCACCGTCGCTGCCGGCCAATGCGACATCGTCTTGCCCTCTGCGGGCCCCAGATTGCTCACCGCCTCCTATTCTGGGGACAGCGGCCACAACAGCAGCGAAGATAACGAATCCCACACCGTCAACAAAGCCGACACCACCACTACCGTCACATCCGACAACCCCGATCCTTCGATAGTGAACCAGACCGTCACCGTGACGTTCACCGTGACGGCAGACTCGCCCGGCAGCGGGACCCCCACCGGCGCTGTCTTGGTGGTCGACACCCTTAGCTCAGCTACCTGTTCGGCCAGCGTGGCCGTCGGCCAATGCGACATCGTCCTCGACGCCGCAACCGGCAAGGTCCTCGTCAGCCACGCCTGCGGCGTCAAGAGTCAGCTTGTCACCGCCGCGGCGACGTGGCCGGCCGGACGGACGCTGAACCGCTTCAAGGCGCGAACGCCCCACG
>CBDUUP010000096.1:0-13023 GCA_965370435.1 uncultured Anaerolineales bacterium
GCCGCAGCAGGCCATCACATTGGGGACAGCGGGGCGGTATTTCACCAGACTCTTCCCAGGATTCAATCACCCCACAACCCTCGAAACATTTCGTGCGGTTGATATTCCCGTGCAGTTCGATGATCTGCTGGCTTCCCGCGGCTTGATGCAGGCCATCAATATTCTGGGTAATGAGGGTGAAATGAGGGGTTTGATTTTCTAGCTCAACCAGGGCCATATGACCTGCGTTTGGCTCCGCGCTGCCCACCAATTCACGCCGCCAGGTATACCACTCCCAAACTAATCGGGGATTGCGTTGAAAGGCTTGCGGCGTGGCTAACTCCTGGGGGTCGTGCTGCGCCCATAATCCAGTCTGGGCTTCCCGAAAAGTGGGGATGCCGCTCTCCGCAGAGATACCCGCTCCGGTCAGGACAGCGATTGTCTGGGCAGTCCTCAGTTTTTCGAGCAGTTCTAGGGGAATTTCCATTTCAACGACCAAATGCCATAAAGCGGAGGGGGGAATCCGAGTTTAATAATCCTGGGAAATCAACCCTCCTGGCCGCCAATTTTCGTAACTCGGAAACTCTCCAGATAATTTCGAATCGAGGGCATGGCGGTCAATTTCTCGTAAAAGAAATTATTGACGATGTTGATCACCTCGGCGCGGGCGGCTTCGACTTGTGCGCTGCGGGCGTGTCCGGTCTCGTCTTTCTCGAGGCTGTCCCGAAGCCGCAGCAGGTGGCGGACGATTTCGGTCTCCTGATCTCCCTCTAAAACATCCACCACGTTGACGATAAGTTGATCGGCTTGAGAAAGGACGGTGCTCATAGGAATAGACGAATCGGGTTGGGAACATTCTTCGATGGTGCGGATGAGCGCCCAAACCTGGTAAAGCATGGAAGCAGGTTCATCAAACAGTTCGCGAAGGAAAGCCGCTTCGCCATAACGACCGGTAAGGCGAAAGATGTTATACATCCGTTTGGCGGCCTTGCCATAATTCAAGTCCTTATTGATATATTTGTTGACCTCGTCCTCCAATTGGTCAACGTAATCATCCATCGCATCCGCCGAGACGTGTTGGGCGAGTTTGGAAAAAATAGGCACGGATTGGGCGTCCAGGTATACTTCCTGGAAGAAGGGATCGAGGTAGCCATCCAGGGGAGTGATGGTTCCATCAGGGGCTTCCCAGGTTATATCCAGGTTGTTGCTGGCGTTAGCCAACTTCCCACGAATGGGGTCAGCGATCACCCAATCCAACTTGGTCCAGCCGGGACGCTGGGCGGCGTCATCCCACTTTATCACCGCGGTGGTTCCATCGGGGTGGAAGGCGTCAATTTGTCCAGCCTGGACCTCCTCCGCAGACCAGGAAATGGGCAGGCCAGACTTATATTCCTTACCGTCTCGCACTACCTCAGAATCATAGGTGCCAAATTTCACTTCCGTCAACTGATAATTGGGACCCTTGGCAAAAGCGATGCCTTTCTGGCGGATCAGATCCGCCACGATTTGGCAGGCTTGTTTCTTGGTGTCGGCGATGATATTGAGGCGCTCGAAGTAATCACAATCGCCAGGATAGGTTTGAATCTTGGATTGAGCGGCAGATCCGGAAAGCGCCAGGGCGGTCTCAACAACCCCAGGCCGATCCTCAAACTCTACCAGACGGCCTATCTTGCGGAAATAGGCCAGGTCTTCATCGCTGAAATCAAGCATGGTCACTTTATGGCCGAAGACGCCGGTGCGGGTGTCCAGGACGATTTCATCCTCGGATTGGGCGGAAGCCATGGAGGTCATCCACTGCAAGGCTTCGGCTTCATCCATTTCAACGCCCAACCGTTGGGCGGATTCAATAATTCGGGCTAAATCTTCTTCTGGGGTTGGTTTCTGATCGTCGGTCATAGGTCACCTCGTTCATGTGGATCAGGATTATTTTTGGGAGCAAAGTCTAAAAGTTTTTGGAATATTTCAGCCTGGTCAATGGCATCACGCAAGGCGTTATGGGTTAGTTGGCGGTCTCCTAAATATTTTCGGGAAATTTGGCGCATCCCGGTTTCCTGCCACTGGCTGCCAGACATTCCCATATAGAAGGCCTTTATGTCCAGGGCAGAATGCCCGAATGGATTGCGGCCCAGATAACGATGGAAATATTCATGCACGAACATCCAATCAAAGGCGGCATTGAAGGCGACGAAAACCATTCTATGGTCTCTGGGGGCTTCCGCTGCCAGCCATTGGTCAAATTGGGCCATCGCTTCCGCAGGGGGCGTCCCTTTTTCCGCCAGCCGCGCCAGAGATAACCCGCTCACCAGTAAGGCCTCCTCGGTAGCATTTTCATTAAGCGGCTGAAGCTCCACGTAAAACGTACACCGAGGATCGCTCACCAGACAAGCGCCAATAGAAAGCAAGGAATAGAGGCCGGGGTGCGGCCCGGAGGATTCAATGTCAACAGATATGTATGCTTCGGGGATCAATGTATCAGGCATATGGATAGCCGGTGAATCTCAAGAGAGCTAGAATTAATTTAGAGGAGTTAAGTCTATTATAGATGTGCCCCCATGTCAAACCGTTATCATAATGACATTTACGATGCCGGCCATAGCCGACTGTAAAAGGATTTGTCCAACATAAAGGAACAATTTTGAACAAGCTACAAATTATGTTGGCTGCACATTAACAAAAAAATCGCGCGAGGCGATTTGGTAATTATTATGCATAAGGTTTCCTATATACTCAATTTATTTTTTGGGGCGTCGGATGCAACTTCCCGGAGAACGTTGACCAGTTCGCTGGAATTGACTCCTTTAGGAAGAATCCGGCATACTCCTGCCCTCTGCAGCTCCATTTGGAGGGCAGTGTCCACAAAAGCGGTCAATACGACCACTTCAGTGGCTGGGATTTGAGCCACAATCTTCCGAAGGACATCTAATCCCTTCCCGTCTCGCATCATGGGATCCATCAAGACAATGTGGGGTTGTTTTTCCAGGGTGAAATCCAGCGCTTGAGCGCTGCAATCCGCCTGGCCGACGATTTCAATATCCAATTCGCGGCCAAGCCGCGCACCAATTTGGGCGCGAACTTTGGGATGATCATCGGCAATAACGATACGAATTCTCTCCATTAATTAAACCGGCTACTCTCTTTCTAAATTTATCTAGAACCACATGAATTGGATTGTGAGTGAAATGATGGTTTGATGCAGTATACACAATAATAGTATGTGAACAAAGTTACAGATGTCCCCAGATATGAGGGACAAGTATCCCTATCGAAATAAATCTTCATAATTCTAAGATGAGGAGAAATGTTTAAAGGGCACAAACAGCCGAACACAAGTGCCGCCTCCGGAACTCTCTTCGAATCGAATATCTCCCCCCAAGACACTGGCACGTTCGCGCATGTTCCGAAGCCCATTTCCAGAAGTTTCGTCGGGGGGCTTTTCCAAAATGCCAATGCCGTTGTCAGAAATTCTCAATTCCACCAAGTCATTCTCGCACAGCAACTCGATCTCCACCTGAGTGGCACGAGCGTGTTTGCGTATATTGGTCAGAGCTTCTTGGGCTACATGAAGAACCTCCACTGTCATTTCGGCCTCTAACCCTTCTAGGTAGCAGGCACAGTCTTCTATTTCTACCTTTAAAAAGGAATTGGTGCGCAGATCACGAACCAACTCATCCAAGCCCTGCATCAGGTCGCGGCCCTGGAAGCGTTGGGGGCGTAAATCTAAAATATAGTTACGGATATCCCGGATCACATCATTCAAATCCAGGATGGTCTTGTTGAGGCCCTTGCGCGCTTCCTGCTCCGGTTCTCCCATCCGGTGTTGGATCACTTCCAACCCCAGACCAATGGCATAAATAGACTGGATGATACCATCGTGCAAATCCATGCCAAAGCGTTCGCGCTCTTCCAGAATCGCTAACTGCTGCGTTTGGCGAATGAGCTGTGCGTTTTCAATGGCGATGGCGGCCTGGGTGGCAAACATTTCGACGACCTGCTGGTCTTGCTCAGTAAAAGTGGCGGCTTTCCCTTCGGTTGTGGTGGATTGCTTATCGGTCAAATATAGGTTGCCGATTATTTTTCCCTTAGAGATTATGGGAACGCCCAACATGGATTGCATAGCAGGATGAGCTTTGGGAAAACCAACTGAGCGCTCATCTTCCCCGATATCGGAAATTCGAGTGGGCTTCCCCTTACGAAGCATCGCACCCAATAAACCACGGCCAAGCGGAGGGCCGCCAATTTTAGCGCCAATTTCGGGGTCAATCCCGGAGGTGATGAAGTGTTCGATATGCTCTCCGTCCACATCTAGAACGCCCAGAGCGCCGTACTTAGCATGTACTAATTCGCGGCTCAAATCAACAACTTTCTGGAGGACAACAGACAGATCGAGTTCAGTGGTCAAGGTCAAAGCAGCGGAGCGGAGGGCTTCAAGCTGCTGAGTGCGCTGGTGAACTTCATCCTCACGGCGATCCACCACGCCAAAAACCCAACGGGAGAATAAAAATGCCCCAATTCCTACAATTGTAAATTCAATAAGATATACTGCTAAATGGTGAACATCTTCAAAAATGAAATAACGGACCAGAAAAATTACCACCCAGAAGAGTACCGGCAATATGATTGAGGACCATCGTAACACTCGATTATTCATAAGTATTCCTAATGTATGCTATAATCCGCCTGTATTTATCCTTTTTATGTATATTATATCTCGTTGAGCAAATACGGTCAAACACAATGAAGCTAAGAATCCTATTGGTAGACGATCACGAGGTGGTTCGTTTGGGGTTAAAATCCTTACTTTCGAACTATTCTAATTTTGAAATCGTAGCTGAGGCGAGCAACGCCTCAGGCGCGGTGGAAGAAACCATCCGCCACCGGCCCGATGTGGTAATTATGGACATCCGCCTGCCGGGTAGAAGTGGGATCGAAGCCACCCGTGAAATTGTAAAGGAACGCCCGGAAACCAAAGTCATCATTCTCACCTCATACGCCGAGGACGAACTGCTCTTTGATGCCATCAACGCCGGGGCTTTCGGCTACGTACTCAAGCAAATCGGCAGTTCGGACCTGGTCAACGCCCTGGAGACCATTGGACGCGGGGAGTCGCTCCTGGATCCATCGTTGACGCAAAAAGTGTTCCAGAAAGTGCGGGAGGCCTCCCGCATTGCGGAAGATGAGGCTTTTGGCACCCTTAGCGATCAGGAATTAAGAATTCTCGCTCTGCTGGCAAAAGGCCAGACGAATAAAGAAATCGCCAGCGCAATCTTCTTGAGCGAAAAAACGGTCCGCAATTACGTCAGTTCAATTCTGGGAAAACTGCATCTCAGAACTCGTTCAGAAGCGGCCGCGTACGCGGTCAAACACAGCATTCAAAACCATTTGCCTTCGAAAATGGTAAAATCTGACCTGAAAAAAAATAAGTGATTCGAATCGGCTAAACTTATTTCTGCAAATCATCTCGTCCCTAACTCCATTCTAACAAAAACCTGTCTTTTCGAAGTGGCAAACGTACCATCATATCGGGGACGATTGACCCATCCCCAGGCATATAGTTTATAGGATACTTTGTAATTGACGGTTTGAATATTAAAGTAAAATCATAGTCACTGCCACCACTCCCAACGAGTGTACCCGTGGAAGACCTTGCCTATCCATTAGATCAACTAAATCGTGAATTTGAGAACCAAACGCCCAATGAAATCCTTCTTTGGGCCTGGGATGCGTTTGGTCCTGATATTGCTGCAACCTCTTCGTTCCAGACTCAAAGCGTACCGCTGCTCCATCAAATCTCTCAAGCCATACCGCAGCTTCCGATTTTATTCCTGGATACCGGATTTCATTTTCCTGAGACGCTTAATTTTCGTGACCAACTCACCCAGAAATTGGTACTCAATCTCAAAATCATCAAACCAGCATTGACCATTGAGGCATTCCTTTCAAAATATGGACCCCTTTACGAGAATAATCCTGATCTATGCTGCTATCTCAACAAAATCAAGCCGCTCCGGCTGGAGTTGGAAAGTCTCAAAGCATGGATCAGCGGAATCCGGCGGGACCAGACCAAAACCCGAAAGGATGCCAATAAACTCGAACACCGCTCCAATGGCCTATACAAAATCAACCCCCTGACAACCTGGACACAAATAGACATTACCAACTACATCCAGGAACACAAACTCCCTCAACACCCGCTGCTGGCTCAGGGGTATCCCAGCATTGGCTGCGCACCTTGCACCGATCCAGTCAGCGGTTCGGAGCCAACTCGCTCCGGGCGTTGGAAAAATCGCGAGGACCAAGAATGCGGGATGCACACTGAGTTTTTCTAATCAAATCCATAATGGTTTCTTACCGGTATCAAGACCAACAAGAGAGAATTTCCATGATGAACCAGCCTCAACAATCCGTGCAATATCGACAATACATGGCGGGGAAATTCGAAACCATAGTCAACCGGAACGTCATCGCCGAAGCGCCGGTAGCGCTTACCGTGAATGGCGAAGTCTGGTTGACTTTCATGTGTACGCCGGTGCAGCTTGAAGCTCTGGCGGCCGGATTCTTGTACAACGAAGGCATTATTCAAAGTAAGGATGAAATCGCTTCAGTGCGAGTATGCCAACATGGGGACAACGTGGATGTCTGGCTGCACCACGAGGTTGAACAACCCAAACATTGGAAACGAACCTCGGGATGCACAGGCGGCGTCACCTCGGTTGAATTGGACGGTGAGGCCCCGGCGAACCTGATAAATGTACAACTCCCTGCCGGAGACATTTCCAGTCTGGTCGAAAAATTCTTACAGGCGCAAGGTCTGTATAAAACTGCGGGCGGTGTGCATACCTCAGCCTTAAGCGATGGGGAAAAAATACACATCACCGCCGATGACATTGGCCGCCACAATACGTTAGATAAGCTCGCTGGACACCTCCTTCTCAAGGCAATACACTTGGAGAAGCGGGTTCTCCTGACGACTGGGCGGATAAGCTCCGAGATGCTGCAAAAGGCAGGCCGGATGGGCACGGCCATCGTGATCTCTCGCACCTCGCCCAGTTCCCTGTCCATCGACCTGGCTGAAAAGTTCGGCATCACGCTGGTTGGCTACGCAAAGCGGCATCGATTCAACATCTACACTCATCCTCATCGCATCCTCGCTGAGGAAGTATGATAGCAACATAAACTCGCATTATGACAAATTTTATCCTGCGTTTGACAAATCCAACCATCAGAAGGTAAACTTATGGACGAACAATTCCAAACCATCCTGGCCTCATTCGAGGGGAAGAGAGAGGAAATCATCCCAATTTTACAAGAGGTACAGGACAGCTACAGCTTTCTCTCCGAAACCGCCATGCAGGACATCGCCAAGTTCACGCGGGTGCCCACCAGCCAGGTATACGGCATCGCCACCTTCTACGCACAATTCCGCTTCACGCCCAAAGGCAAACAGCACGTGATGGTATGCCGGGGGACGGCTTGCCACGTCAATGGAGCGCAGCGTGTTTTGGAGGAAACCGAAACTCAGTTGGGCATCCTGGAAGGTGAAACCACGGAAGACGGAGAGTACTCCCTGGAAACCGTAGCCTGCATCGGGGCCTGCAGTCTGGCTCCCACCATGATGATCAACAAAGATGTGCATGCCAAGATCACAAAAAAGAAAGTGGCCTCTCTATTCAAGAAGGGGAAAGTATGATGGATAAAGAAATCCTGAAATCTATCCAAGAAGCGAAAGCCCAATGGGAAACCTTGCATGGCGGGCAAGCGGCCCTCGTTATGGTCGGCAACGCCACCTGTGGACGTTCGGCTGGGTCCCAGGAGGCGCTGGAAACTTTTCAAAAGGAAATCGAGGCGCGCGGCCTGGATTGCCACGTAATGGAAGTGGGCTGCATTGGGCTGTGCTATGCGGAGCCAATTGTCACCATCTTCAAGCCAAATCAGCCCGGCGTGATCTATGACGACGTTACGCCCAAGAAAGCTATCCGGTTGATCGAAGACTATCTGCTCAACGACAATCCCCTGCCAGAAAGCGCGTTGGGTACCCTGGGAGAAGGCAGCATCGAAGGCATACCCGTATTGTTTGAAACCCCGGTACTCAAGCCCCAGGTGCGCCGTGCGCTGCACAACTGCGGCTTTATAGACCCCACCAATCTCGACCACTGCTTCGCCACCGGGGGTTACGGCGGCTTCCTCAAAGCCCTGGACATGACCCCGGAACAAATCATCGAGGAGGTCAAGCAATCCGGCTTGCGGGGACGCGGGGGCGCAGGATTCCCCACCTGGCGCAAGTGGCAGTTTTGCCGGGATGCGGTCAGCGACAAGAAATATCTCATCTGCAACGCGGATGAAGGCGACCCCGGGGCGTTCATGAATCGCGCTCTCCTGGAAGGCGACCCTCATGCCGTATTGGAAGGAATGCTGGTTGCGGGGTACGCCCTGGGAGCGCAGACCGGGTATATTTACTGCCGGGCCGAGTATCCCCTGGCATTAGAGCGCCTGCGCGGGGCTATCGCCCAGGCCGAAGAACACGGACTGTTAGGCGACGACATCCTCGGCTCAGGATACAACTTCCACATCAAGATCAAGGAAGGAGCCGGAGCCTTCGTGTGCGGCGAGGAAACCGCCCTCATCCATTCCATCGAAGGCGAGCGGGGCATGCCCACCCCGCGCCCCCCCTTCCCGGCCACCTCCGGCTTGTGGGGTAAACCCACCATTATCAACAACGTAGAAAGCCTGGCCTGCGTGGGCCAGATATTGAAGAACGGCGCAGAGTGGTTCGCCGAATATGGGAGCGAAAAAAGCAAAGGCACCAAAACCATCGCTCTAGTTGGCAAGATCCAACGCAGTGGCCTTATCGAAGTGCCTCTGGGCATTTCCCTGCGGGAAATGGTATACGAAATCGGCGGCGGATGCCCGGATGGTAAAAAGGTCAAGGCCGTCCAAACCGGCGGGCCTTCTGGCGGGTGCATCCCCGATGCGCTGCTCGACACCGCGGTGGATTACGACTCCTTGAGCGCGGCGGGGACCATCATGGGATCGGGGGGCGTGGTGGTGATGGATGAAGACACCTGCATGGTGGACTTCGCCCGCTACTTCCTCGACTTTGCGGAAAAGGAGTCCTGCGGGAAGTGCGTTCCCTGCCGTTTGGGGACCAAACAACTGCTGACGATCCTAGAAGACATCACTGAGGGAAATGGAAGGCCGGGCGACATAGAATTGCTGATAGAAATTTCAGAGGGCGTCAAAGCCGGTTCGCTGTGCGGTCTGGGGCAAACCGCCCCCAATCCGGTCCTCACCACCATCCGCTACTTCCGGGAGGAATATGAGGCCCACATCCACGATAAGGAATGTCCTTCAGGAGTCTGCAAAGCGCTCATCCACTACAACATTATCCCGGAGCTTTGCGTGGGGTGCCTCTTATGCTTAAAGGCCTGCCCCGGCGGAGCCATCATCGGTGAGCTGAAAGAGATCCATGTGATAGACCAGGACCTCTGCACAAAATGCGGCATGTGCTACGAAGTATGCCCCCCCAAAGTCACCGCAGTAGAAATCATCCCTGGCATCCCGGTATTGGAGACAGCTTAATGACAGAAACAATCACCCTGACCATAGACGGGATTCCCATCACTACCCGGCCCGGCGCTTCCTTGTTGGATGCCGCCCTGGAAAACGACATTTACATCCCTCACCTATGCCACCACCCGGACCTCAAGCCGGTGGGCGCGTGCCGCCTCTGTGGGGTGGAGATTGACGGCGGCAGGATGACGATGTCCTGCCTGGAACCGGTGAGAGAGGGGATTGAGGTAGTGACGGAAAGCCCGGCGATTTCCCAGGTGCGGCGAACGACGGTGGAATTATTGATCGTCAACCACGACATGGACTGTCTGGCCTGCGCGGCCGCCACCGATTGCGAACTGCTCAATCTCTCCTCGTATGTCGGCATACAATCCGAAAGGCTGGAGAGGCTCAAGGGCCTCACCGAGTTGAAGCCGGTGGATGACTCCAATCCATTCTTCAGCTTCGACCCCAACAAGTGCGTGCTGTGCACGATTTGCGTCCGCACCTGTGAGGAAATCCAGGGGGTGCGCGCGCTGGACCTCATCAACCGGGGATACGAAACCGTCATCGGCACCTTTGGCAATAAACCTTTCATCGAGTCGGTGTGCGAATCGTGCGGGGAGTGCGTGGTGCGCTGCCCGGTGGGCGCGTTAGCTCCCAAGAACTTCCAGAAGCCGGCGCGGGAGGTGCAAACGACCTGTATTTATTGCGGCGTGGGGTGTGGCATTTATCTGGGCGTGACCGGCGACCGGGTGGTCAGCGTGCGGGGCGACCGAGAACGCCCCAGCAACCGCGGCCAACTCTGCGTCAAGGGCCGGTATGGATTCAAGTTCATCAACCATCCGGACCGCCTCACCACTCCGCTCATTAAGCGCAACGGCGAATTTGAAGAGGCCACCTGGGAAGAAGCATTGGACCTGGTGGCGGAAAATTTCTCCCAACATAAGGGAGACGCCTTCGCCGCGCTGGCCTCGGCCAAATGCACCAACGAGGAAAATTACCTTATCCAAAAATTGACCCGCGCGGCGATGGGCACCAATACGGTGGACCATTGCGCCCGTCTTTGACACTCTCCCACCGTGGCCGGTCTGGTCACAACTTTTGGGAGCGGCGCAATGACCAATTCCATCGAAGAGGTCAAGGACGCGGCCTGCATCCTGGCTATTGGCACCAACACGACCGCGGCCCATCCGGTGATCGGCTATTCCATGAAGCAAGCCTCCCGAAACGGGGCCAAGCTCATCGTCGCCAATCCCAAAGAGATCGGGCTGGTACGTTTTGCGGACATCTTCCTGCAAAACCAACCCGGCTCGGACGTGGCCCTGTTGATGGGGATGGCCCGGGTGATCGTGGAGGAAGAGCTGCACGACGAGACCTTCATCGAGGAACAGTGCGAAAACTTTGAGGCCTTCCAAGCGTCTTTGGAAGCATTCACGCCCGAATTTGTAACCGAGGTCACCGGGATCCCCTGGGAAACCATCGCCGAAGCGGCTCGGGTGTACGCCACGAACAAACCGGCCTCCATCTTCTACGCTATGGGCATCACTCAACACACCCACGGCACCGATAACGTGATGGCGGTCAGCAACCTGGCGCTGCTCACCGGGTCGGTGGGGAAACCCTCCACCGGGGTGAATCCGCTGCGCGGGCAGAACAATGTGCAAGGGGCATGTGATTTGGGCGGTCTTCCCAATGTGTACACCGGCTACCAGCGGGTTGATGACCCTAAAGTCCAGGCCAAGTTCGAGAAAGCCTGGGGAGTCAAACTCTCCAGCGAGAATGGATTGACCCACGTGGAGATCATTGACGCGATTGATGAAGGCCAGATAAAGGCCTTATACGTTGTTGGCGAGAATCCGATCCTCAGCGAGGCCAATGCTAACCACGTGGACGAAGCTTTCAAAAAGCTGGACTTCATGGTGGTGCAGGACATCTTCATGTCCGAGACGGCTGAATACGCTGACGTGGTCTTGCCTGCCGCCTCCTTTGCCGAAAAAGACGGCACGTTCACCAACACCGAACGGCGAGTCCAGCGTGTGCGGAAAGCGATCGCGCCGGTGGGCGACTCCCGGCCGGATTGGTGGATCGTGAACGAAATCGGCAAGCGAGTGGCGAAGAAAGGTTTCGACTTCGACGGCCCGAAAGAGATCATGGAGGAGATCGCCGCCCTCACGCCCATCTACGGCGGGATCACCTACGAACGGCTGGAGGATGTGGCCGGGCTGCAATGGCCCTGCCCGGACGAGGATCATCCCGGCACCCCGTACCTGCACAAGGGCAAGTTCTCGCGGGGCAAGGGTAAATTAATCCCATTGGTGTACAAAGCTTCAGATGAGATGCCAGATGAGGAATATCCTCTCCTGCTGACAACGGATCGCAGCCTTTACCATTACCACACCGTCATCACCCGCAAGGCGGAGGGGTTGGACGTGCTGGACAGCGAGGAACTGCTGCGCATTAACCCAGTAGACGCGGAAGGCCTGGGATTGGCGGGGGGTGAGATGGTGAAGGTGCAATCTCGACGGGGAGAGGTTGAGGTTCGAGCCGACGTCACCGACGTGTGCCCGCCGGGTGTGGTTTCGATGAGTTTCCATTTTCACGAGAGTCCCACCAACGTGCTGACCAACGCGGCCTTGGACCCGGTGGCGAAGATCCCGGAGACGAAGGTTTGCGCGGTGAGGGTGGAGGTTTTGGGGTAGAGACGAGTTTACTAGAATTAAACTTCCTGCAGGTTTATGGAACGATGTTCCCAACCTGCGGGAGGTTTTGCATTGTCACTTGTCGTTCAACGGTATAATTCGATCAGTAGCGAAAGGAGATCCCCATGCAAACCTCGATAAATATAACCCAAGCTGAATTCATATCCAGAGCCAAGAAACTGTTGGAACATATTAAGGCTGAGAAGCTGTCCGGCGTGGTTTTGTTTGACAGCCATTACATACTTTATTACACCGGATTTGCCTTCATCCCTACGGAGCGACCCATCGGGTTTGTGATGAACGCCAAGGGAGAGAAAGCGCTCTTTGTACCCCGGCTGGAGGTGGAGCACGCCGAGTCCAACGCGATGATTGACCGCGTGGATCATTACCTGGAATATCCTTACAAACCTCGGCCAATGGAACTTTTCAAGAATACATTGGAGGAGATGGGTATTCAGGGCGAGTTCGGGGTGGACACGGACGGGTATCCGTGGATATTGGGGTATCGAGGGCCGACCCTCAGCGAGTTGACCGGAGGCCAGCCCCGGCGGGTGGCGGGTTTCATTGAGGATCAGATGATGATAAAGAGCGAGACTGAATTGGCCCTCATCCGGGAGAGCGTGAAGTGGGGGCATCTGGCGCACACCCTTTTGCAGCGTTACACTAAAGTTGGGTTGACCGAGACGGAGGTCAGCATGCGGGCCAGCAATGAAGCCACCCTGACCATGCTGGACGCTATTGGGCCTATCTACCGGGCGCAGAGCTATTTCTCCCGGGGGGCGGGGGCGGTGATCCA
>CBDUUP010000097.1:0-12882 GCA_965370435.1 uncultured Anaerolineales bacterium
TGGGACGATTGGCATTCCCAACTCCGCCACTCAATTAAGACGGTTGATGAACTGCGCCAATGGATCAACGTGACCGATCAAGAAGAGCAGGCCATCCAGCAAAGCGCCGGGAAATATCGCTGGAGTGTCACTCCCTATTACGCCTCTCTGATGGACAAAGACGACGACACCTGTCCGATCCGCCGCCAGGCAGTCCCCTCCACCGATGAGTTCAAAACCTTCCCCGGCGCGGTCAACGACCCGGTGGGTGACACCGTTTACCGGAAGACCAAACGCGTGGTCCACAAATACCCCGACCGGGCCATCATCCTCACCACCGACGCCTGCCCGGTGTACTGCCGCCACTGCACTCGCAAATTCCACACTACCGATCTGGACGGCACCTATTTCGGGGAGCAGAAAGATGTTGACTGGGAAGAGGATTTCGAATACATCGAAGAGACCCACCAGATACGCGACGTGCTCCTGACCGGCGGCGACCCGCTGACCCTGGTCGATGGCGCTATTGAAAGGATTCTCAGCCGCCTACGCCAGATCCCCCACGTAGAGATCATCCGCATCGGCAGCCGTTATCCGGTCTTGCTCCCCCAAAGGATCACCCCCGAATTCTGCCAGATGCTTGAAAAATATCACCCCGTCTGGTTCAACACCCACTACAACCACCCCAAAGAGATCACCCCTGAAGCCGCAGAAGCTGTTGATCGCTTGCTGCGCCACGGGATCCCCGTCCAGAACCAATCGGTTTTGCTCAAGGGCATTAACGATGACCTGCCCACCATGCGCAAACTGCTCACCGAATTGGTGCGCATCAAAGTCCGACCCTATTACCTTTATCATTGCGACAATGTAACTGGAGTCTCCCATTTTGAGACCACCATTGAAAAAGGCCGCGAGATCATGAAGGGGTTGACCGGCTTCATCACCGGCTTCGCCGTTCCCCAATACGTCATCACCACGCCCCTGGGAAAGATCCCCCTGGACGTGGAAAGTGTGTACAAAGAGGACGGCGAGTATTGGGCGGTGAATTACGAAGGCAAAAAAATGAACCTGAAAGACCTGCTCCCCGGCGAGGACGGAAAATAACTTTATGAGAATTGGTTTTGTATATGACGCCAAAGCGGATTACCAGCCCGGGGAGGGGGACGCCCCCGACGAGAACGCGGAGTTATCCTTTGATAGTGAAATAGAGATCCTGGCGGAGACCATCCAGGAACTGGGCCATAACCTCACAAGAATTGGAGACCTGGACCAGTTGTTAGGCTTCATCCAGGCGGGGAAAGAGGTGGACCTCATCTTCAACTACGCAGTTGGAAAATGGGGCGTCACCCGTGAAGCCCAGATCCCCGCCCTCCTGGAGGCCTTTCGCATCCCCTATACCGGCGCCGATTCGCTGTCCTTGACCATTGGCGTGGACAAAGCCATCACCAAGCGGTTGTGGATTGAAGCCGGGCTGCCGACCCCTGAGTTTTGTGTGGTATCCGACATCGCCGAGTTGGAGTGTGATCAACTCGACCTGCCCGACTACCCTCTATTCGTCAAGCCAGTTCACGAAGGTTCATCTAAAGGTATATCCGAAAAATCTCTAGTCCATACCGAGTCGGAATTGCTTGAGCACGTCGCTTATATGATCCCCACCTACCACCAGCCGGCCCTGGTTGAAGCCTACCTCCCCGGCAAGGAATACTCGGTCGGCGTCCTAGGCAATGGATCTGGCGCCAGAGCGCTGGGCGCGGTCGAGATTCTGCACAGCAACAGAGGCTATGCCTCCTACGAAGAAAAAAGCGGCTGGGGGCTGCAAACCTTCACCCAGGTAGACTCTGGCGACTTATCCGACCAGATAGCCGAAGTGGCCCGGCAAGCCTATATTGCCGTCAACTGCCGGGAGATCGGACGAGTGGACATCCGCCTCGACCAGGAGGGCAGTCCCTCCCTCATCGAGATCAATCCCAACCCCGCTCTGGGCCGGGATGACTGCACCATGCCCGCCAGCGCAAGGCAGGCTGGGCTGTCTTATCCTGACCTTATCGGCACAATTATCCAGCAAGCTGTCGAACATTGGTCGCTAAATAGTTGACGTTTTCGGATTGCAAAATCGAAAGAGATGATAAAATAAATTCAATCTACAAACAACGAAGTTTTGCCTGACAACCCCTCCCATCATTGCCCCAGGCGTTATTTTGGAACAGGAGAGAATCATGGAAAAAGAAGAACGAAGAACCTTCAGCAGCACGCCGATGAGTCTGCGTTTTAAATTCTTTGTCGGCTTCACCGTCGTCTTCAGTATAATCTTTGTGGTGGCGTTTTACTGGTTCTATTCATACAGCACCCAGACCGCCATGAACCGCATTATGGCTGACTTGACCGATACCCTGGCTGGCGCAATCGCCGGTATTGACGGCGACGTGTTCGAAGCCCTGGCGAATGACTATGGCTATGCCGAATTAGCCGATATCCCTTATGATGACCGCTCTTCCGGTGTGGATCTGCCCGAAGACGACGAGCGCTATGCCGAACACCAGGCTTGGTTGGAAAACATTCACCGGATTGAACCCAGGGCCTTCCCCTATACTTACGTGAACGGATTCGTTACCGGTGAAGAAGAAATTGACGGCGAAATGGTCCAAACTGGCGAGGTCTTATGGGTGGGCGATTACTTGCGCATCTCCGATCCAGAGGAACCCACCTTATTCCTGGAATCCTACGCCCCCGTGATTGATATGCCCAAGGGATTTATAGAAGTCTATTCCGATCCTGTACCTTACGGCGACAAATGGGGGAGTTGGGTTTCCGCCTATGGCCCTATAAAGAATGCTGCCGGTGAAGTTGTAGGCGGCCTGGGGATTGATTTTGAAGCCGATTACGTTTATGAGGTTCAGAAGGGCGTTCGAGACAGCATGTTGCGGGCTTTCATCATTTTCTACGTTGTCCTTATCATTTTGGTGTTCTTGCTGGGCGGCGCATTGACTCGCCCCATCATCAACCTGACCCGCATCGCTGAACGCATCGCCGAAGGCGATTACGAGCAAGACCTGTCCGGCTTGATCGGCGCCAGTTTCCCCGATGAGATCGGCACTCTTGCGAACGCCTTCGCCATCATGGTCAGCAAAGTATACCGGCGTGAGCAAACTCTCCGCAGGCAAGTGGAAACCTTGAAGATCGAAATTGATAAAGCCAAGTCCCAGTCCTCGGTGGATGAAATCGTCGAGTCCGATTTCTTCAAAGACTTGCAAGCCAAAGCCCGGAGCATTCGCACCAGGCGGGAAGATTCAATCACCCTGAGGAGGCCTGATTTGCCGCCTTCCACCACCGACGAAAAAGATTGAGCCAGGCAGCCTGCGATGATTGATTTTGAGAAGCTAATTGAAGATTTGGCTAAAATACCCCCGGTGAAAGGGGTTTCTCCGGTGGACGTATTAGCCCTCCCCGATCCTCTGGGAGGCCTTATCCGCAAGATGACCCGAAAAAAAACCATGACCCTTGAGGACTTGGCCGGAGAAATGGACCTGACCCGGGAAGAGACCCGGCAGATTGGAGATCTGTTGGTGGAAAAAGGCTACCTGCGGGCCGAATTGCGCCACACTGAAGATAACCTCGTATACCGGGTCTACTACGCCC
The DNA here is from genome assembly GCA_965370435.1 of uncultured Anaerolineales bacterium. Lineage (GTDB taxonomy): Bacteria > Chloroflexota > Anaerolineae > Anaerolineales > UBA11579 > CBDUUP01. Next base: position 3,616 of record CBDUUP010000097.1, read on the forward strand.
GGATGCGCAAGCGCAATATCCCCCTGGACCTCTAGGGCATGCTCTCTAAGATATTCGATTGGTTGATGCTGGGATCGGGCGTTTTCCGCCGCATCCTGGTTTCTATCTTGATCGTCTCCCTGGTTCCTCTGGCATTGTTGGGGGGTCTGGCGATCTATACCGCCAACGAATCCGGGAAGACGGCCACCGGCAGCAGCCGCGCCGCCCTGGATACCAAAGGCGCCGAGGCCCTGGAGCTTCGCGCCCAGGACGCCGCCCGCGCCGCCGCTCTTTTCCTTGAAGACCGGGAGGGGGACCTCCGCACCCTCGCCTTGCTTCCTCGCTCGCCTGAAACCTACCAGGATTTTTACCAGATCCACACCGGAGACTTGCTGTTCCTGGAAGATGGGAGCGACGTTCTCCAATCCATCCCTCTCTATCAAGAGATCTCCTTCCTTGACCCAGACGGCCAGGAAGTCATCCGAGTTCTGGACGGGAGATTGGTTGCCTCCGAGGAACTCAGAGACCTGAGCGACCCATCCGCCACGACCTACAAATCCGAAACCTACTTCGTAGTCGCCCGGCAATTAGACCCCGGCGAGATTTACGTCTCTCACGTCACCGGTTTCTACGTGGATCAGACCGGCTTTGAGGCCGGAGCGCGCTTTGAGGGCCTGCTGCGCTTTGCCATGCCCGTTCATAGCCCCCAGGGAGAATTGGAAGGCATCATCGTCCTGTCTCTCGACGTGCGCCATCTCCAAGCCTTCACCGCCTACGTGATCCCCACCCAGGAGCGTTACGGCGCCCTTCCCGACCCCACCACCGGCAATTACGCCTATATGATTGACGACCGGGGCTATCCCATAGACCATCCCTATGATTACCAGATCTTTGGCCTTGACTCACAGGGCCAGCCCATGCCCTACGCCGAGTCAGACGCCGATTTCGGAAACCTGCCCATAAATTTGCCCAATCTAGGCTTCGCCGACGAGAACCTCCCCCAACTTCACAACTACGCTATGCAGGGCAATTCCGGGTCTATCCAATATACCTGGGATGAACACGATAAGTTTGTCGCCTATGCCCCCATCCTTTACTTTGGCGGCACGTATTCAGCCCCCGGCGGCTTCGGCTGGGTCGCCATCGGCGCGGACGTGGAGACCTTCCACGAAGCCGCCAACACCCTGAACCTCGCTTTCGATGAGAGTTTGCAGACCACCGTCAGGAACACGGGGGTCGTTGTGGTGGTCGCCGCTTTGGCGGTGGTCTTCACCGCCGGTTTCCTGGCCCGCCTCATTACCGGCGGCCTCCATACTGTGACCGAAGCCGCCGTCATCGTCGAAGCTGGAGAATTCACCCCCGAAGACCTGGAGGACCTGGCCAAACTGGCCGAACTCACCGACGAATTGGGGCAGCTGGCCCGCGTCTTCCAGCGCATGGCCCGCAACGTGTTGCTCCGTGAAAAACGGGCCAACCTACTCAAGGTCATCATCCCCATCGGCGTCGCTCTCAGCGCGGAGCGGGACTTCAACCGCCTGATGGAAACCATCCTGCTGGAAGCCAAGAAGCTCACCAACGCCGATTCCGGCACCTTGTACCTCCGCACAGAGGATGAACTCAAGTTCGTCATTGTGCGCAACGATCTGCTGGACATTGCCATGGGCGGCACCACCGATACCCCCGTGACGTTCCCCACCTTGCCCTTGTACAACGAAGACGGGCAGCCTAACCACCACAACATCGCCACCTACACCGCCCTGACCAACCAGCCGGTCTACATCGAAGACGCTTACCACGCCGAGGGCTTTGATTTCTCCGGCACCCGCCGCTTTGACGAACACACCGGCTACCGCTCTAAATCCTTCCTCACCATGCCCTTGCAGGGAGCCGAAGAGCAGGTCATCGGCGTCTTGCAGCTTATCAACGCCCTGGACCCCTACACCGGGGAAGTGATCCCCTTCGAGAAAGACGACGTGGTTGACTCGCTGGTCTTGCTGGCCTCCGCCGCCCTCCAGGGCTACATCCGCGAGCAAGAACTCCGCCAGCAGCTCGCCCAACTCCGCATCCAGGTGGACGAAACCAAACGTAAAGCCCAGGTTGAAGAGATCGTAGAGACCGACTTCTTCCGCTACCTGAAAGAAAAAGCCAAGGCCCTGCGCCAGCGCAGGTCGCAATCCGATGCGAAAAAAGCGTCGGACGAATCCGACGCCTGAGTGCATTGTAAAGATATTATTGGAATTGAAGGGGGGAAGTTTTTTTAACACCAAGTCTCAGTGACACGAGTCTACACCTTATATGTGGGTCTATTGTGTCCACAGTGTCTAATATGTGGCGGTTGAATTGTAAATATTGTCTAAAGTTTCCATAGTTTCTATGGTGTCTGCACCAGAATTGCACCAAACCAACAATATCAACCGGAAAGGCGACTCGTTTTGTCCATCCTATGTGTAGTTATTTTTCCTGCTGCCCGGTGAAGGCATAGTCCGTCCGGCTTATGCCGGTATCGTCGCGGTCTTCACCCAGGGGCATGTAACGTTCGTCCGAATCCAGGGTCCCGCTGCTGTCCAGCAGGGCGACGGTGGAACCGAGATGGTCGGTGACGAAGTAAAATAGATTCCCGCCGGAGTCCCGCATCGCCACCCGTATTCCGGCGATGATGTAGTACTTGGTGATGGTTGGCGAACCGGAGTCGTCCACTACGTTCAGGTCGCGGGCACAGGATTCGCCCGCGCTCAGACCGGAGACCGCGCGGGGCGGCGTGGTGTTGCAGGAGAAAGCGCTGGCGGTATCCTAGCTCACGGTGACGATGTAGGTATTGGTAAATCGTCCTAATCAAAGGGATCTTCTGGCAGGTCGTCGAAATAATCTATCCCTGACCCAGGCGGACAAGGGTTGAACGAGATTGGTTTCATTAACTGAGGCAAAGGCCAATTACTATGCAAATATAAGTCAATATCCATCGGCTCAAAGAAAAATAAACTTGAGACGTACACCTTGTTTGAGTTTATGTTCGTACTTCCAGCAAACACTGATCCTGTCACACCTTGTCTGGCCCAGATAACCAATCTATATCCACAGGTTATTTCCCAAGTAACTTTGTCAGGTTGGCCATAATCGACAACGAGATATCTAAGTTTCATTATTTCAGGGTCGATAGGGGCGACAGATTTCCCATCTATATACTGGTATGATAACAGTATGCCAATTACCCGGTGAGCGTGCTCCCTGTCGGCGAACATTATCTCGATATTTTCCCATCCCCATCCATCTCGTTTTTCGTAAATATATACCGTGAATTCATTCCTTTCTTCAATCTCATCGGGTTCCCCGAGCAGTTGTTCTACTTCGATCAAACTTGTTAAACCTGGAGTGATACCTCTCCAAGATGGGGGGTTCCCAAAATCCTGGTAAGAATATGCCCCCCCTTTCCACCATAAATTCCACAGGATGAGGATTAGTATTGTTATCAGCCCAATGGCGGCAATCCACTTGACATTCGTTTGAGTTTTAGACTCCATTGAATTCATTCCTTATTCATGGATTATTCCAATCACCCAGATAATTGTTTAAGGCATAAAACCACCCCAATATCCATTTGAAATCTTGAGAAAAATGCGCTCTTATTTCTCCGTCGATTCTTCCTTTCCTCCCTCAGCCTTCTTGCTCTCCGCGATCTTCGAATCCAGCGCTCCCCAGATCCCGGCGGCCAGCTTGCTGCCCGGTTTGCGCCGCAAGTTCACCTGGAAATGGACCTTCTCGCCCATTCCCCTGCGGATCAACCAGCCTTGCTGCTTCAAAGTCTCCAGCGCCTCGTCGAATTCCGCCATTTTCATGCGGACGGCTTCGGGCATATCTTCCATGGCCTTTTTGAGGTCAGCGTGATCCATCGTCACCTGCCGCAGCATCAGCCGCATGATCATGCGCAAATTGGGCGGCAGGTCGGCGATATCTAAAGGCGAGATCCCCTCATCCCGCTTTTCGACTTCCAATTTCTTATGTAATCTATCGAATACACCACTCATCGGTCGCTCCTCGCCTAATACAACTCAGGCATTTCGATCGGCTCAGGCTGGGGTTGGCATTCCCCGCACCAGATCACGTCCGCCACCGCCAATCCTTTGGGTGTTGTCTCCCCGCCCAGGTACATCACGAGGAACGATGACATCGTGCTGGCGTGGTCTTTGCACACCGCCCGCCCGCAAAAGCTGCATACCGCTCGTCCGACTTCTTCGCAGAACCAACATATCATGGGATTGTCTCCTGGTTATGGCTTTATGTATTTTTCAGGACGTAATCGGCGATCTCTTTCAGATTTTTCGTCCACTTGTCATCCGGGAAGCGCAGGGAGAAGATGTCCTTGCTGCCCAGGTCAACCATCTCCTCGCTGAGCGGCAGCGCCCCCGCTACCGGGGCGTCAAATTCGCCCGAGACCTGTTCCTTGATCTGGTTGAAATCATACTTGCTCAGCGCCTTATTGACCACCAAAGCTAGGTTGTAAACGTCCAGGCTACGGACGATATCAATGGTGACCGCAGTGCCCTGGAAGTCCTGTTGGTCGGGGCGCATGACGATGAGAGAAAAGTCGGAAAGCGCAATGGCTAGAACTGTGTTTTCGTGCAGTCCAGGATGCGTATCCAAGAAGAGATAATCTAACTCGAAATCGGTATAGAATTCCTTGAATCCCATATTCAATGTGGTGATGTCGTAGCCAGATTTAAGGATTTTGGTGATCTCGTCTCGGTTGATGCTGGATGGGATGAGATACAAATGCTTCCCGGCCAGCGCTTGGAAACCAGCCTCCTCGCTCTCCGATTCCCCGACCGAGTAAGCGATCTCCTTCATGGTTTTCTCGCCTCGCAGATAGTCATTCAAGGTATGCCCCATAGACTCCTCGTCTAATCCAAAGATCACGTGGACGCCGGGCGATTGGATGTCGGTATCCACAATGCCTACACGGTGGCCTTGCATGGCTACCTGCGCGGCCACGTTGGCGGTGATGTTCGACTTGCCCGTGCCGCCTCGAAAGGAGTGGATGGAAATGATTTTAGTCATCTTTGATCCTCCAGGTTGAAGTGTATAAAATAGGATGTCATTCGCTTGCTTCCGGGTCAGAGCCGGTCTTGGCGTCCGGCTTGATATTGTCAAATACGGATTTGCGGGGCGCATCGGCCTCGGCGGTGCGTTTCTTCAGGTCGCCAAACACGTCCATCCCTCCTGAGGCGGGCCGGGCTTCGATTTTTTTCTGGATGGCGGTCTCCAGGCTGTTCCACAAGGGGCTGCCGTCTTCGGGGAAGATGTTGCGCAGGTACAGCATCGCCCAGCTTCCCACGCTCTTTCGGGCAGCTTCCATCTCCACCCGCAGGTCGCCCATCTGGTTTTCCACACTGGTCTTCATCTTCTCATCGGTCAATTTGTCCAGGGTCTTGCGCAAGATTCCCAGCTTGGCCTGGATGACCAGGAATTTCTCGATATCTTCCGCCTTCTCCTCACCGAAGATTTCCGCCAGAGGCTCCAGCACCTCCTCCAGGTCTTCCATCCGTGTGACCACCTTGACCTCTTGGCTGCTGACCCGGTCGGCCATCCCCAGCTTCTCTTCTATCCAGGCTTTTTCCTCCGCCAGTCCGCGCCGTATCGCTAACGTGATGACGCCCACCCCGCCGAACCCCAGGCCGATGGCGGTCAGCAGCAGTGCGCTTCCCCCCATATCGCTGGCGACGTTGTTGAAGGTGACGTGCAAGGCCATGCCAACCAGCAGCCCGCCGATCAGCAAGAGGATTTTTCCCAAGATGCGTTGGAAGCGAGACAGCCCCAGCGCAATCCCCACCATGCCGCTGGCCGCGGCGTGGATCAAATTAGTAGAAAGCACCCGGCTGAGCGCCAGCATCATGGCCGCGTCAGAACTCAGCACGTACTGATAATTTTCAATCACCGCGAACCCAATACCCGCCGCGAAGCCGTAGATTGCTCCGTCCACAAAATAGGTGAAGTCCCGTTTCCGCACCAGATAGATGAGGATCAACGCCTTGAGAATTTCCTCCGCGATGGGCGCCCAGAACCGCACCACATTATCCCATGTGGCCAACCCTAGGTCGCTGATCGCAGTGTTTACGTAATATGCCAACCCATATGCTGCCAACCCCCAGAAGAAACAATACAAAACGTATGAGAACGAGCCAGTCTTATACAGGTTCTTGGAATAGATTGAATAGAGAAAAAGAAGCGGGATAAGCGTCGCGATGCTTAGGGCTACGATATTCATGATCTTATAGTACTCCAAATTTAGCCCAAAATCAACCTTATTCGGTAACCAATCAGGGCTTTCTAAAATTCGCTCGGAATTAATTTGTCATTCCGAGAAGGGCAGCTTCACCGCCCGACGAGGAATCTCTATGACCATCGCCTAACAAGACACACCAAAAGACCGCAGCGCAATTGCGTTTTGGCGAACCGCAAACGTGAACCGCATAATCAAACCAGCTACTCCTCTGCAACCTCTAATCTGCAATCTGCAATCCGCTACTCATCCCTCAACCCCTTCAACTTATCCTTCAACCCCTTGTAATAATCACTCTCCATGATCTCCGCCACATCCTGCTTGCGCTTGTTCTGGTCGATCTTGATCCGCAGCATCTTCACTTCCTCGCGCAGCGCCTCTTCCCGCTCTTTCACTTCCGTCGCCATCTTTGCGAACTCTGCGGCCAGGGAAGCCAGGGTTTGGTCTTCGAATTCCGACTCGTCTATTTTGGTGGCCTCATAATCGCCCTGCGCCATTTTCTGCACCCAATTGCTGACCTGTCCCAGGAAGTCGGTCGTGTACCGGATGCGGTCGTTCAACCCTCCCATCACCGAGGTCACCATCTGGAAATTTTCGGCCAACAATTCCTGGAAATCCGTGCCGCTCAAAGTCATAATGGTGGTGGCTTCTTCCGCCCTCGCGCTCAGGGAGCGAGGCTTTTGGTCAATTAGAGCCATTTCTCCCAACATTTCTCCCGCTTGAAAGATCCGTATTGCTTGCCCCTCAGCCGGAGCGTCCTCGGTGGGGGAGTAGATGGCAACCTTGCCCTCCTTGACGATGATGAGTTCATCGCCCGGATCGCCCAGATTGAAGAGGATCTCGCCCTCGGCCAGTTCCCGCGTTTTGATGGCCGCGGCGACTTCCTCCAGGGCTTCGTCGGGGAGCTGGCTGAACATGGTGATCTCACGAATAGGGATCTCTGTCGTCATCTTTTTCTCCTTGTTGCGTATAGCCGAATATCTCTATAGGAGGAACAGCAGCGATATACGGAAGGCGTCGTCGTATTGCTGCCACTTCCAGGTCGGAAGCGCAGCCGATTTCTTGCCTTTCACGATTTTGATCGCCTTGAGGATGGTCGCCCGGTTATCGGCTCGGATGGATGGGGCGCAATCCTCCAGCCGTTCCAGCGTATCGTCGAGCGCGGCCAGAGCCGCCTTCTTGTCTCCATCTCTGCGATGGAGTTCAGCCATCCGGTAGCTCGATAGGGCCATCCCGCAGGTCTCCTGGGCTTCGTTTTCCCACAATTCAGCGGTCCGTTCATAGTGTTTACGGGCCGCTTTTTCGTCGCCCGCCTCCAGGGATCGGTCGCCCAGCCGGATCGCCGCCAACGCCGCGCCTACCGGTTTATCCAGGATGAGGTAAGTCTCACTGGCCGTCTCCCATTGCCCGGAAAATTCACTTAGAATTGTCTCGATCCCCGCCCGCCAGGGATTCAGGCTCTCCGGTATGGCCTCCATCCCTTTGGCGATCCACGCTTCCGCATCGTCCTTGCCCTCCCGCCAATGAAGCCAGGCCAACGTAGCGGTAACCGCCAAATTGCGGTCCGTTTTTTCCTCCGTGGGGAGGTCTTGCAGGATTGCTATAGCCTGGGCTGCCTTCCCCAGGAAAGTCAACGCCAATGCCAGCTTGTTCCCGATGACGGCCTTTTCCTCATCGGAGGTTTTTTCCTCCGCGGAGGCCTTCTCCGGCAGGCTGGCCTGAGCCGCCTCGTAAGCCGTCATCGAGGCGGTGTATTCTTGGGTCTGCAAGGCCATATCGCCCGCGCTCATGTAAGCCAGCGATTTCAACGCCTGAGCCTTCTTGTTCAAGTCCTGGGCGGGGATCTTCTCCAGGTCGGCGGCCGCGTTTTGATAATTGTCCGACGCCTTTGAGAGCGCGCCCTGCTCTCGCGCCAGGTCTCCCGCCCGGATCAGGTTCTGGGCCGCGGACAGCCATTCTTTGGCCCGTTCATAATGTCCGGCGATGATCTCGGCTTGTTGGGTTTCGTCATCCCCCGGACTCGACCCCAGGAAAGCGGCGATCTTGGCCTGCGCCTTGCGCCGCCGGTCCACCGGCTTGCCCAGATATTGGGCGAACGCAGTGTGCAGATCGCGCCGCCGGTGGAAGGGCAAACTGTTGTAAAGAATGTCCCGCACCAGAGTTTGGTGGTATGCATACCGCGAGTTGGCCCCCGCTTCGGTCAAGGCGATCAAGCCCATGTCGTCCAATTTACGGAGGTGGCCGCTCAAGGTGACCGGGTCCATCGAGTCGGGCATCAGCGCCTGGATCTCTCCGATCCTGAACTCATTGCCGATAACCGAGGCCACTTTAGCGATCTCCTTCTGGCTTTCCGGCAAGGTCTCCAGGCTGCTGAGCACCAATTCCTGGAGGATGTCGGAGGAGCGCAGCACTTTCTTCAAGTCCCCCGGGCTGATCTGCCGGGTGCGCCGCAGCCATTGGGTGATCTCCCGGATGAAGAGCGGGTTGCCCTGGCTCTGCTCGTGGATGAACTCGGCCAGGTCATGCACCAGATAATGCGACACCAGGTCTCTCGTGCCCGGCAGGTCCATAGACCCCAGAGTGAGGGTTTGTCCGACTTTGCTATCGCCTTTCCCTTCCCCCCGCTTCACCAGCAAGACAAAGAGCGGTACGTCTTTACATCGCTCCATCAGGTATTCCAATAAATCCCTGGAGGCCGCGTTCATCCACTGGGCGTCCTCAAAATAGACGATCACCGGAGATTCGGTGAGCAGTTGGTTGAACAGCTTCTCCACCGCGCCGAACACCCGATCGCGTTCCTGGCCGGTGAGTTCGGTGGAGAGCGTCTGCCATATCTCTCCGCTTTCGGAGGATTGCTGGTCGTCGAGCCGCTGCATGAAATCCAGGCTGCTGCCTCTGCGGAAAGACCCGGTGGATTTCACCAGTTTGGTTAGCTCTCCGTCGTCTTCTTCCTCCTCCGTTTCATCTTCGATTTTGACGGCTGGTTCCGACGTTGAGGTACGTTTCAAGCCCAT
>CBDUUP010000098.1:0-12716 GCA_965370435.1 uncultured Anaerolineales bacterium
ATTTTAACTTTCGCCAGTGAAGAGTTGATGAGAGCCGTACGTGAATTCCCGGACGGCACTTATGTAGTTTATTTTCCGCAGGGGGGGGAGTGACTGGGGGGATGGTCAACGTGGAGATAGCCAAACCTCTGGCGCGACACTAATACCCTACAAGCGATCCTTATTATCGCATTCGGATGGTGTTCATTAGAAGCCATTTTCATCTCGAGGGATGGCTGTTGGATCAACACAAGCAGAAAACCAGGTCTTCGCAAAACCCCAAAATCTTCACCAGAAAAGACCTTTTTTGGATACCCTTTTCGCGCCCCCACCCTTTGATTCTCAAACCCACCCCTCCAAAAGCCATAAACGTTCCCACTTTTTAACGTTCCAAAGTTCTAGCGTTCAACGATTTAAGGCTGACCAATAGCTTGACCATTACAACTCATTTATGTAAAATGGGGGGAATCTCTAACCATTTTGGAAATCAGACCCATCTTTCCTAGCCTAAACGCTCAAGAATCACAGACCAGCTTTTTACACACCCTATTTTTTCGGAGGAACCACTTTGAGTAAAAGATTTTTTACCACCCTATCCCTGCTATTGATCGCCATCATGATTATAGCCGCCTGTGGGGGAAGCGAAGATACCGAAACCCCAGAAGCGCTCCCCCTCACCGGCCTCTATAATGGTATGGACCAAGATCAACTAGAAACCGCCGGTTACATCGTCATCGCTCCTGATGAACCCATCCGCATCGGCGTTTCCCTCGCCCTCAGCGGCCCAGACCCCAACGCCGCCCTCGACCTCTCCCAGGCCTACCAACTCGCCATTGACGACCTCAACGCGGAAGGCGGCATCCGGGGCCACCAAGTCGAACTGGATATCCAGGACGACGCCTGTGACGACGAAACCGCCACAACCATCGCCAACGCCTTCGTCGAAGAAGATTCTGCCATCCTGGCCGTCCTCGGCGGCGCTTGCCCGCAAGAAACCCCCAGCTTAACTTCCATCTTGCTGGAAGCCCGCCTGCTCTTCCTCCAGGCTTCTGACCCCAGCGTACCCGACCTATATACTGGTGAGGAGAGCGACGAGAGCGACGACGACGAGACCGAAGACGCGACCGAAACCGCCAGCGAACCCGACGTAACCTGCGACACCTGCCTCTTCATGGGCCTGCCCAACGCCCTCCAAGCCGAAGCCGACGCCGTGTACGCCGCCACAACCCTGAATGTCACCAACATCGCCATCCTCCACGAAGACACTGACGTCGCCCTCCAGATGGTCGAGACCTTCCAGACTACCTTCGAAGAACTCGGCGGAACCGTCGCCCTGGTAGAAACCATCCAATCTGGGCAAACCGATTTCGAAGACCTTCTTGATGATTTGACCGATGAAGAACCCGAACTCATCTTCTTCGTCGGAGCCGCGGCCGAAGCCGGTCGCTTCCTCGACGAAATGGCCGATGCTGAAATCGAAGAACTAGAAGACACCCTCTTCCTCGCCACCGACGGCGTCCACGACGAGTCTTTCATCGACCTCGCCGGAGATGCAGCCGAAGGCGCCTACGTCAGCCTCCTGACCGACGACGAACACCAATCCGCCAACGCAGACTTCGACGCCCACTACGAAGAACACTTCGGCGCGCCCCCCGATGACTTTGGCCCCCTCCACGCCCAGGCTTACGACTCCGTCATGCTCCTCGCCGTAACCCTCGAAACCATCGCCGCCGAAGACAACGATGGCGAAGGCTACCTGATCTTCCAAAACGACGCCCTCCTCAACAACATCCGCTCCACAACCCGCTTCCAGGGCCTCACCGGGAAAATCGCCTGCAACCAAAACGGCTCCTGTTTCGCCGGCGGCTTTCAAGTCTACAAAGTGCTAGAAGGAGAATTCATCCAAGTTTTAGGCTTCGGCCTGGACTAACTTCCCCCCCAAAACAAAGGCCGGAGCAAGTTGTCTCCTTGCTCCGGCCCCAAACTTTCCCCTGACCCGCCTCCATAAAAAATCTCCACCCTACTACCTGCAACTCGCAACGAGTGTATTTCAGTTTTGGAGGGAAATTTGGGCGACACAGCGACTAAAGTAGCGCCAACAACTGCAAAGTCCGCCCTTCGGCGGACTAAAACATCGTCGAGTCGGCGCAGGCCGACTTCGTAAACGTTTGTGTGACTTTAGTCACTCAAACCCCCAACTTTCAACCTTCAAACCTTCAACCTTCTTACCTACAATCTCCCACTTTCAACTAATTTGTAACAAAAAACTCATAAAAATCTTTCCCCAATAGCTTGACCAATACATATCATTTATGTAAAATGGGGGGATATATATAACCATATTGTAAACTAAACCCGATTTTCTTTCATCTACAGCTTCTAAATATTCATGGAATTGGTTTACAAGAAGGAGGTGCAGCCCTCGCCACATAGTAGAAAATATCCACTTGTTCATCCGCTGCGGCGGAAACCCCATAATACTAACCCTAGATTCTTTCTGGAGGAAGAAGAAGCATGACTAAAAAATTATTTACACTTTTGTCCCTGCTGCTCATCGCCATGCTGGTATTGGCAGGCTGCGGGACAGACGAAACTGAAGCGCCAGAACCCACCGATGTCCCTGAAGTATCCGGCCTTTACAATGGCATGGACCAAGCAGAGCTGGAAGCTGCCGGATACGTCGTCATCGCCCCCGGTGACCCGGTCCGCATTGGCGCTTCCGCAGCCCTCACCGGCCCCATCCCCGAATTCGGCCTCGACATCAAGCAGGCCTACGAACTCGCCGTCTCCGACATCAATGCAGCCGGCGGGATCATGGGCCACACCCTGGAATTGGACGTCCAGGACGGCGCCTGTGACGGCGATGCCGCCACAATCGTGGGCAACGGCTTCGCTGCCGACCCCACCATCCTGGCTGTAGCCGGCGGAACCTGCACCGGTGAAACCCTGGGTCTCAAACCCATTCTCCAAGAAGCCCGCATTCCCTTCGTCTCGGCCAGCGCCACCAACCCGGCCATCACCTCCGACGAAACCTGCGACGTCTGCAACCGCGTTGCCTTGAGCGACAAACTCCAGGCCGACGTGGACGCCGCTTACATCTACAATGTACTCGGCATCACCGAGATCGCCATAATGCACGACAACGCGGACTACGGTCTGGGTCTGGCTGAACTTCTGCAAACTGCATTCGAGCTGGAAGGCGGCACCGTGATCAGCTTCGACGGCGTTCAGGTCGGAGACACCGACTTCCGCGCCGTGCTGACCCAGGTTGCCACTAACTCGCCCGAATTGATCTTCTTTGGCGGCTACATCCAGGAAGGCGCTTTGATCGCCTCCCAGATGAAGGAAACCGGCCTGGAAGATGCCATCTTCTTCAGTGACGATGGCGTTTACGGCGACGCCTTCATGGGCACCGCCGGTGATGCGGCCGAAGGCGCCTACGTCAGCTTCGTAGCTGGTGACGATGATGCTGACGCCAACGCTATTTTCGACGCTGCGTACGAAGCGATGTTCGGCGTAGCCCCTGATTCCCAAGGCCCCTACCACGCCCAGGCATACGACTCGGTTAATATGATTGTCGCGGCCATCAACGCCGTCGCCGTTGAAGACGACGCCGGAGAGGGCTACCTCATCGTTGAGCGTGAAGCTCTGGTCTCCGCGGTCCGCTCCACTTCCGGCTTGCAAGGTCTGGCTGGTACCATGACCTGCAACGCCATCGGTGACTGCGGCGCAGGTGGCGTCAAAATCTACCAGGTGCAGGATGGCGCATTCGTTCAGGTTTCCGGTTTCGGAATGGACGAGTAAACCCCCTCACTTTCTTGAAAACCATAGGCTGGAGCAGATCTCTCTGCTCCAGCCTATTCAAAATTCACCTAATTAGAAACTGCCCATAAAACCCTCAAATCAAACCTTGCGAAGGTTGGGTCGCTCGCGCTGACCAAGAGCCGCGCCCGGCCATACACGGAATCGGCTTTCTGGAATGTTCCCCAAACCCTTCGCCAGCTTCTCTACCTGGCAATAGTAACCGCCTATGGAAACCATCAAGAAACCAACCCCACCCTCTATCCTTGCCCAAATCCGCGCCCGGGTAAGTCAAAATCTGATCACCAGTGCAGGGGTCATCATCGTCATCCTGCTCATCTGGCGGATATTCGCGGTGTCGCAGCAGACCTCCTACACCCTCCAATATTGGTCTTTTCAGGTGATCAACGGCTTGATCCTGGGCGGAGTTTATGCCCTGGTCGCCCTGGGATACACCCTCGTTTACGGCATCCTATTCATGATCAACTTCGCCCACGGGGAAGTGATGATGATGGGCGGCTTCGCCGGGTTCTTCATGCTCCAATTGATGAACGCCCTGGGGTGGGCCCAAGGCACGCCGCTTCAATCGGCCCTCACTGTGGTCTTGATAATATTGGCCGGGATGATCGTTTCCATCCTGACCGGCGTCCTGCTGGAAAGATTGGCCTACCGCCCCCTGAGGAGCGCCCCCCGTCTGGTGCCCCTCATCAGCGCCATCGGCGCATCTTTCTTCTTGCAATACACCGCCCTGCTGCTCTTCGGCGCCATCCCCCACAACTACCGCAAACCAGCCATAATTGACGGGATTTGGAAAATCGGGGATACCGGCATCATTATCTCTTATACCGGCGCAATTATTTTCATTGTCTCAATACTCATGATGACCGTCCTGTGGATCATTGTTCAAAAAACCCAGATGGGGCGTGCCATGCGCGCGGTCGCCGAGGACAAACAGATCTCCGCTTTGATGGGGATTGACGTGGACCGGGTCATCGTCTTCACCTTCATTTTGAGCTCCGGCCTGGCCGGAGCCGGAGGGGTGATGTTAGGCTTGCACAACACCATCATGCGCTTCAACACCGGCTTCCTCCCCGGCCTCAAAGCCTTCACTGCCGCCGTGCTGGGAGGCATCGGAAACCTGCGCGGCGCCATGTTAGGCTCGCTGGTCTTGGGCCTCCTGGAGTCTCTGGGTCCCAGCGCGCTGGGCATGCCCACCGAATATAAAGACGTCATCGCCTTTTCCATCCTGGTGCTGGTGCTCATTTTCCGCCCCTCCGGTCTGTTGGGCGAAGTCTTAACCGAGAAGAAGGCCTGAACCATGAACTTCAAAGAAGGCATACGCTACGGTTTCATCTCCCTGGGGATCCTCCTCTACCTCTACCTGCTGGGACTGCCCAAGACCCTCGGCAGCCCGGCGATCTTCATTTTCACCCTGGTAGTGGGGCTGATGAGCTTGCTCTTTTTGCGCAACCGGCCCCATACCCCCATACGCAGCCTGAAAAACACCCTCCTCAACGGGCTGCTCATCGGTCTGATCAGCGGGGTTGGACTGGCTCTGGTGACCTACATGTTCGCCAGCCTCCAGGCCCAGGGGAAGCAGGCCAACGCCGTCTTCGCCCAGGTCACCCCCGACCACATCGGCGCCATGACCGGGCTGACCAAGCCCGAAGTCCTGGCCGGAGAAAATGTAATTCCCGGCCTGGTCAAACTGGTGAGCTTCATCACCGTTGCAGCCCTGGCAGGCAGCGCCCTCACCCGCCTCTCCACCCAGCGATTCAAAGCCCAAATGGAGACCGAACGCGGCGGCGCAATCCGTTCCTGGGGCATGTTTACCCTGCCCTTCATCTTCTTCGCCCTATTCCTTTCCCTCCGCCTGAATGGCGTGGAAGTAGGAGGCAATGAAGAGAACAAAGTCGGCCTGGTGCTCCTCTACCTCTTCATCGGCGCGGCCCTTTTCTCCATCCGCGCCATCCAGCCGGGCCGCCAGAAAACCATCCTCGTCATCCTGCTGGTTGTCCTGGTGCTCCTCATCCCCCAATTAGCCGACCTGGAACAGAACGCCATCCTGGGCATGGTCGCATATTTCATCATCATGGGCATCGGCCTGAACATCGTGGTAGGCTACGCCGGGCTGCTCGACCTCGGCTACGTCGCCTTCTTCGCCGTAGGCGCCTACACCTACGCCCTGCTCTCCGCCCCCGAATCCTACGTAGTCTTGAACATCCCCGGCTTTGAAGGCATCAACTTCTGGCTGGGCGTTCTCATCGCCATCCTGATGGGCACCCTGGCTGGGATCCTGCTGGGCATCCCCGTCCTGCGGATGCGCGGCGATTACCTGGCCATCGTCACCCTGGGCTTCGGCGAGATCATCCGTCTCCTGGTGCTGAACTTGCGAGAATACACCGGCGGGCCGGGCGGAGTATTGGAAATACCCTCTCCAATCCTATTCGGATATAACCTGGGAAACCCGCGCGGCATCCTATATCTGGCGATGGCCTTTGCCGTCATCGTCACCTTCTTCACCATCCGCCTGCGCGATTCCCGATTGGGCCGCGCCTGGGTCGCCCTGCGGGAAGACGAAGACGTAGCCCAGGCCATGGGAATCAATCTAGTCGGCATCAAGTTGATGGCCTTCGCCGCCGGGGCGGCCTTCGCCGCCCTGGGCGGGACCATCTACGCCGCACGCCAGACCAACATCTTCCCCGACAACTTCGCCCTGGACGTTTCCATCAACGTGCTCTCCCTCATCATCATCGGCGGCATCGGCAGCATTGACGGCGTTATCCTGGGGGCCATCGCCCTGATCGGCCTCCCCGAAGTGCTCCGCGGGGTGGACGAATACCGCATCGTCGCTTTTGGCGCTCTGCTGGTGGCGATGATGATCATCCGCCCGGAGGGCCTCCTGCCCTCCTCCCGCCAGAGACGTGAATTGCACGCCGACGAAGAAAGCCTCGGCGAAGCCGCGGCGGAGGCTTAGGAGACCCTCATGGCAGCCATACTAACCTCCCATAACGTGACCAAACGCTTTGGCGGCCTGGTCGCAGTGAACAATTTTGACCTGGTCGTCGAAGAAGGCTCCATTTCCAGCGTCATCGGCCCCAACGGCGCCGGTAAAACCACCTTCTTCAACTGCGTCACCGGTTTCTACACCCCCGAAGAAGGCGAAATCATCTTTGATGATAAACCCATACAGGGCCTCTCCACCGACCGCATCACCCAACGAGGCATCGCCCGCACCTATCAAAACATCCGCCTCTTCGCCAACATGACCGCCCTGGAAAACATCCTGGTGGGCCAACACCCCCGCCTGAAGACCAACTGGGTCGAGGCCATGCTCCACACGCCCCGCCAGAAGCGGGAAGAGAAAGCCGCCCTGGAAGAGGCCACCCGCCTGCTGCGCTTCGTAGGCATGACCGGTTTAGGCGACCAGGTCGCCCGAAACCTCCCCTACGGCGCCCAACGCCGCCTGGAAATCGCCCGGGCTCTCGCCAGCCAGCCCAAACTCCTCCTCCTCGACGAACCTACCGCAGGCATGAACACCCAAGAGACCGCCGAACTCACCCGCTTCATCCGCCTCCTGCGCGACGAACTGGGCATCACCATCCTGCTCATCGAACACGACATGCGAGTAGTGATGGACATCAGCGAACAGATCACCGTCCTCGACTTTGGCAACAAGATCGCCGAAGGCGGCCCGGCTGAAATCCAAAAAAACTCCCGCGTGATCGAAGCTTACCTCGGCCGCGGCGCGGCCGCCGGACTCGACACCGCTGCCGCTTGAACGCGGCCGCTTAATGCGAAGAGAATAACACTATGGCTCTGCTCGAAATCAAAGACATCCACGCATACTACGGCAACATCCATGCTCTCAAAGGCGTCTCCCTCCACGTAGACGAAGGCGAGATCGTGTCCCTGATCGGCTCCAACGGCGCCGGAAAAACCACCACCCTGCGAGCTATCACCGGCTTGGTGCCGCCCCGCCAGGGCAGCATCACCGTAGCCGGGGAAGACCTCTCCCAATACCGCACCCATCAAATCGTCGGTCGAGGCATCGCCATGGTCCCCGAAGGGCGGGGCGTCTTCGCCCGCCTGACGGTGGCCGAAAACCTGGACATGGGCGCCTATTCCCGCAAAGATACCGCCGAAATAGAAAAAGATCTAGAATTCGCCTACCAACTATTCCCCCGCCTGAAAGAACGCCGCGCCCAAGTTGCCGGGACCCTCTCCGGCGGCGAACAGCAAATGCTGGCTACCGCCCGCGCCCTCATGGCCCGCCCCTCCCTGCTCCTCATGGACGAGCCTTCTATGGGCCTGGCCCCCATCCTGGTCGAAGACATCTTCGATACCATCCAAACTATCAACCAGGAAGGCACCACCGTCCTCCTGGTGGAGCAAAACGCCTCCATGGCCCTCTCCATCGCCCACCGAGGCTACGTGCTCCAAACCGGCGAGATTGTCCTCCACGACACCGCCGAGAACCTCAAACAGAACGAAATGGTCCAAAAAGCCTACCTGGGCATTGACTAAAACCCCTCATCCCACCCACCCAGAGCGCAGAGTTTGCCCATTTCTCCCTCTGCGCTCTTTCCATTCAACCACCGCACGTTAAACGTTTGCACGTTCCAACCCCAAAAACAAATGCCAAAAGCCGAAATCATCACCATTGGAACCGAAATACTCCTGGGAGAGATCGTAGACACCAACTCCCGCTATTTAGCGCGCACCCTCCGCGACGAAGGCATCGACCTCTACTGGACCTCCACCGTGGGCGACAACGAACTCCGCATCGCCGAAGCCATCCAGCAAGGCATGGCCCGCTCCGAGATCATCATCACCACCGGCGGCCTGGGACCAACCGTCGATGACCCCACCCGCAGCGCCGTCGCCCTGGCCGTAGGCGTAGAAACCGAATACCGCCCTGAACTCTGGGAACAGATCCAAGAACGCTTCCAGCGTTTCGGACGCCAACCCACCGAAAACAACAAACGCCAGGCCTACGTCCCTCACGGCGCCATCGCCGTGGAAAACCCCGTCGGCACCGCCCCCTCCTTCATCGTAGAAACCGAACGCAACGCCATCATCGCCCTCCCCGGCGTCCCCCGTGAGATGGAACACCTCACCCAACACGAAGTCCTCCCCTACCTGCGCAAACGCTTCGGCCTCACCGGCATCATCAAAGCCCGCGTCCTGCACACCTCCGGCGTCGGCGAATCCCAGATCGACTCCCTCATCGGCGACCTGGAGACCCTCTCCAATCCCACCGTAGGGCTGGCCGCCCACGCCGGCCAAGTGGACGTCCGCATCACCGCCAAAGCCGGCTCCCCCACCGAAGCCGACGCCCTGATCCAGAAGATCGAGGCCGACCTGCGCCAACGCCTGGGACAATGGATCTACGGCGCTGATGAAGTCACCCTGGAGGGCGTCGCCCTGGCCGCCATGACCGTCAAAGGCTGGGGGTTGGCCGTGGTCGAAGCCGGTCTGGGCGGCAAGTTGATTCGCCGCTTCGCCGAGGCCGAAGGCCCCTTCCTGGGCGGCGAAGCGCTGGCCCGCCTCCCCTCCGCCGATGACCTGCTCAAGATCGCCGCCGGTTTCCGCCTCACCCACGGCGCAGACTTCTGCCTGGGCGCCGCCCTCCACCCCGGAGAAAGCCAGCAAACCCTCCACCTGGCCCTCATCAACCCCGACCAAGAAGAATCCCTCACCCGCACCTACGGCGGCCCCCCCCGCATGGCCCCCCGATGGGCCGTCAACGTCTGCCTGGACCTGATCCGAAGATTATGACCTCTCCTGCCAACTACCCAATCGCCATGAAATTCACCAAACTCTTGACTGATGAATATTACCCTTCAAGTTCATCCCTAACCCAACCCCTAACCATATTTTTCTTATCGTCAATAGCGGGTATCGTTTTTACAGTCTTGTTCATATTCCGGGATTTATTCAACATAGAATTTCTTTACCGAGAGGATGGATTATTCGAATCCTTGACTGCGATCAACTTTTTCCTATCTTCATTTTTAATAGGTAAAGTGGTTCTCGAACTAAAAAAAGTGGATGGCTTCTGGCAAAAAAAAGAATTTCGGGCCATCTTCTTGGCGCTTATTTCCATCCTGGTGTTCCTCTTCCTATTTGGTATGGAGGAAATTAGTTGGGGCCAAAGGATTTTCGGCTGGGAAACCCCAGATTTTCTGAGCCAATTAAACAAACAAAACGAAACCAACATTCACAACATTTTTAATCCATTTTTATGGATCCTAAATTTTTTCTTCGGGAATTTCTTTCTCCTAGCGCTGGTGATCGCTTGGTTCACTATTCGGCCCAGGTACCCGGTTTTCTACAACCATGTATTCCCCCATTCCAGCCTGATCACTTTAGCGATCCTTGTTTTCTACACCAGTGTAAAATACCCTGGAGAGCTTTTCGAAGAACTCCTGTCTCTTTTTGCTCTCTTTTATAGTGTCAGAGCGTTTTTGTGCTTTGGCTCTTCGAAGTATAATTGGCAGCCACCCCTTCTTCCCGAATTAACGCCCAACAACAAGTGAACCTCTGCCAACCTGATCCGAAGATTATGACCCTCTCCTACCAACTACCATCTGACCACTGTCCACCGCCCACTGTCCACTGACTACTGCCTACTGCCCACTGAAAGGAATACCGGTGCCCCAAAAAATAGACCTCCTCCTCGCCAACGCCGCCGTCCTCACCATGGACGAAGCCTTCACCCACTACGAACCCGGGGCGGTGGCCGTCCAGGGCGACACCATCCTCGCCGTCGGCCCCCAAGCCGATCTCCAGAAAGCCTACGCCGCCGCTGAAACCATAGATTGCGGCGGCAAGGTCCTCATGCCCGGCCTGGTCAACGCCCACACCCACGTCCCCATGACTCTCCTGCGCGGCCTGGCCGACGACCTCCGCCTGGACGTTTGGCTGATGGGCTACATGCTGCCCGTAGAGCGGGAGTTCGTAACCCCCGAATTCGTCCGTCTGGGCACCTCCCTGGCCTGCGCCGAATTGATCCGCTCCGGCGTCACCTCCTTCGCCGACATGTACTACTTCGAAAAAGACGTAGCCCAGGCCGCCGCCGATGCCGGGATGCGAGCCTTATGCGGCCAGACCGTCCTCAAATTCCCCTCCCCCGATGCTCATTCATACGAAGAATCCCTGGAATATACCCGCAGCTTCATCGAAAGCTGGAAAGATCACCCCCTCATCATCCCCAGCGTAGCCCCCCACGCCCCCTTCACCTGCACCGACGAGATCCTCCGCCTCTCCGCCCAGTTGGCCCTCGAATTCGACATCCCCCTCCAAATCCACATCTCCGAGACCGCCATAGAAGTGGAGAATATGGTCGCCGAAAACGACATGCCTGTCGTCCCCTACGTCAAGAAACAAGACCTCTTCGACGCCAAAGTCCTCGCCGCCCACTGCGTCCATATTGACCGGGGCGAAATGCACACCTTGAATAATCACCATGCAGGGGTGGCCCACAACCCCACTTCCAACCTCAAACTAGGTTCCGGCGTGGCCCGCGTGGGCGAAATGCTCGACATCGGCCTAAACGTCGGCATCGGCACCGACGGCCCCTCCTCCAACAACGACCTGGACATGTTCGAAGAAGTCCGCCTGGCCGCCCTCCTGGCCAAAGGCATCTCCAACGACCCCACCGCCCTCCCCGCCCGCACCGCCCTGGCCATGGCCACCCGCATCGGCGCCCAGGCCATGCACATGGGCCATCTCACCGGCTCCCTGGAACCCGGCAAACGCGCCGACCTTATCCTGATAGACCTCTCCCCCCTCCATAACGCCCCCCGCTTCCAGCGCGACCCCAACGCCCTCTACGCCCAGATCGTCTACGCCGCCAAATCCACCGACGTTTCCGACGTGATGGTCAACGGTCAATGGCTCATGCAAGATCGTGAACTGACCACCCTCAACGAAACCGACCTGCTCGTCCAGGCCCAAGACTACGCCCGCCGCATTGACGCCTTCCTCATCGAGCGCGAACAGTCCCTGCTCTCCAAGTTGGTCGCCATCGGCGGCGCTTTGCAGGAGGAGAGCTTTGAAGTCCAGGTAAAAGTCCGCATCCAAGACCCCGCCCCCATGCTGGCCGCCCTCGAAAAACCCGAAATCGAAATCCTCTACCACCGCCACTACTACGAATACGACACCTACTTCGTCTTCGACGAACCCGTCCTCGACCGAGTCCGCCACCGGGAGGACGGCATCCTCGACGAGAAAGGCCAAACCATCGAAACCCGCAGCCGCCTCACCCTCATCGGCCCCGCCCACGAACGCCAATTCCCCAGCGACGTCATGCTCTCCCGCAGCCGCTACCTGGCCCCCGCCGACCAGAGCCTCCGCTTCTACCGCGAATACTTCCAACCCCACGACGAGATCACCGTAGAGAAAGACCGCCTGCGCTGGCGCGTCCTCTACCAGGGCACCGAATTCTATGTCAACCTCGACCGCCTCGACAAACCCGACCTGGGCTACTTCCTGGAAGTCAAAAGCCGCACCTGGAGCCGCAGCGACGCCGAACACAAATCCGAAAAAGTCTCCGACCTCGTCACCTTCCTCGGCGCCTCCCCCAAAGAAACCATCCCCCAAGACTACGCCACCCTCGCCGAAGAACAATAGCAACGACCCGGTCTAGCGAAGCGACCTCGTCTCCCTCCATACTCCAGTCGGCGCAGGCTTCGTCCTGAGGCTCATCCCGAAGGGCCGACTTCGCAAATGTCCGGGTGACTTCAGTCACCAAAGCCAAAAGCAGCGCCTGGAGCCGCAGCGACGCCGAACACAAATCCGAAAAAGTCTCCGACCTCGTCGCTTTCCTCGGCGCCTCCCCGGAGGATACCATCCCCCAAGACTACGCCACCCTCGCCGAGAAAATGTGAATAACCGCAAAGAACGCAGATGGAATAATACCCTTGGTCTCC
>CBDUUP010000099.1:0-12711 GCA_965370435.1 uncultured Anaerolineales bacterium
TGTTACGGGTTATTAGTATCCTAGATCGGTTATCTTGTATTTCGCTCGAAAGCCGAGCAATCGCTCGGTTCCATCAATCAAACGGCGTATATTGGGCCTCAAGGCGAAGACCAACAAACCCAGAGACATTAACCCGAAAATTACGTACTGCCAGGGTTCGCCCAAAGCCAACCACCGGTAAGTGAAGATCAAGATGGACATGCCCCCAATGCTCAAGGTTGTGGCGGAGGCGTAACCGACGAAATAGAATACCAATACACCGCCAATGAAGAGGATAAAAAATGCGGGCGGCCATAAGGCGGTAGCTCCGCCCAAAGCGGTCGAGGCCCCCGCGCCGCCGTAGACTTTCAGCTTGCCATCCTCATCCCGGCGAATGAGGAAAATTGAGGCGTTGTGGCCGACGATTACCGCCACGGCGCTGAAAACCTCGATCCATTCTAGGTAAGGCTGGCCATCAAAGAAATAACGAGCCAGCATCACGGCCACGTAGCCTTTGCCGATGTCCAGGAAAGCCGTGGTTAATCCCACGCCAACGCCTCCCGCTCGCATGGCGTTGGTGCCGCCGGTCCTTCCGCTGGCGATCTCGCGCACATCTTTCCCCGTGCGGAGTTTAACGATCAGGAAACCAAATGGGGTGGAGCCGATCAGGTAAGAGAGTATGATAAGCAGAATTTGCATATCGTTCTTGAGCCTCCTCGATAGAATTTATTAAATTATTGTACCAGCATTCAGATAAACACGAAACCAGCTCTTGAGTTACTCTACGCTTGTACAGAATAAAAAACTTCCTGGACCTGTTTTTCAAGGATGGTGAAGGCTCGGCATTGCCATTTCCCGTGATTTACACTCCAGATCAAGTGGATGGCTTCAGGGTAGGCGGCTTCAGCGACGTCGGTGGGCGAGGGAATTTCCGGGCCGTTGGGGTGAGAATGGTAAATGGCCTGTAAGTCCCAGCCCCGATCCTCGATAGCCAGCATTGCCTGAAGCTGCTCCTCAGGGGCCATCCGGTAACGGGTGGGGCTGCGCTCGGCGTTGGTGATCTCAAAGACTCGGCGGCTTTGACCGCCCCTTCCGGCCACGATGCCGCAGGCTTCCTCCGGGGCCCGGCGGGCGACGTCGTCCCGCATCTGTTCCCAGTGGATTGAAGCAATTACTAGGCTGTTGTCTATCGGATCCATAATGCCAGCAGCCAGATGGCGGCCAAGATCACCGCAGGTTCGATGATTGATTGAACCGGGTGTTTTTGATCGTTCAGGTTGCCCATATACACCGTCAAGGCATAAGCGGGGCCAAAAAGAGCCAGGCCATAGCTGATGGGTGTGATGGGCCAATAATGTAATGCAGCCGCGATTTGCCCGATAATGAGCGCCAGCGCAGCCGCCTGGCGGAAGTACCAACGCCCTCCCAGCCGAAGATGTGCCGCTCGCAGGAACACCAGACCAGCGATAGGAACTACAGCCGGCAGCAGGAATAAGAGGCGCGCGCCGGAGGCCCGTAGGGTTATGGTCAAAATGAGGTATAGGGCGAAAGATAGCGCGGTGAGTCCCGCCGCGGCGGCGGGATGGCGCAAATCCTGGGCGTCTACGGCGATATATTCGGCGATTAGGACCAGGATGAGGAGCAACCCCCCCACGCCGAAAAATACCCACCAAACCACGCCGGTAGGGAGGTTTTTCAGGGATACACCGAAAACCAGCGCGGTGAGAGCCGGGAGGATCCAATGCTCCAGGGTGCTCTTGCCCTCCAGGGAGGGATGTTCGCGCAGCAGCCAGTCGGCCCCCGTGGCGGTCAACCCCGCTACCAGAACCCCGACAATAGTATTGGCGTTGAGCTGCCAGGCCAGGAATACGCCCGGAAGTTGCAGGGTGAATTCCCGGCTGGGAAGGTCTACAAAACGGGCGATCGCGTAGGCCAGCAGGATCGTGGCGGTCAGCACGCTCAATCGCTCAAAATCAGGAAGATTGCGAGATTTCAACACCCTCCGATTGTACCCGTCTATGCCTGGTCTGCCAAGCGGTGAAATTTCTTCACCTCCCGCAGGTTTGTCTTGATGCAGCCATTCTCAAGGAAAAATCTAGGCTAGATTGGTTAATTCGGTCTGAGAAACTACCTGCAGGAGGTTTAAGATGACAACATTTGTGGACATCCCAATAGCCAGGGGTGTGAACAAGTGTTGTAGAAAAAATAATCAAATTTGACGGGGGAGATAGAGAAAATCGGTCAGATTACCCATGCGAAGCATCCTGAGCTTGCCCTGAGCTTGTCGAAGGGTCGAAGGATGCGGCTCTGGCTGCGATAAAGTGTAGTAGAAAAAATGAGCACATTTTTTATTTGGTAGAGAGGATTGATTAGATTACCCAGTCCAAATCTACATAATTTGATCGCATCCAATTCTAAAATACCGTCCCTCGAATCTCGAATCTCAGTGTATACTTTAGGGGATTGATTGCTTAGCGGGCGCGTTGTCACCATTCTCCAAATCCAGGCCCAGGCTTTCGATCATTTTCAATCAGTTTTCCGTTTATCAAAGGAGAGGCGGTTATGCGGATAGGTATGATGGTGGATACCTACAAACCATATATGAGCGGGGTGACAATGTACATCGCGTTGAACAAGCAGCGCCTGGAAAGATTAGGACATGAAGTTTTCGTCTTCACCTTTGGGGGAGAGGACTACGTTGATGACGAGTCGAACATCATTCGTTCCCCTGGCCTTCCTCTGGTGGATAGCGGCTTTTACTTGAGCTTGCGGTATACCCGCGAGGCCCAAGATCTGCTGCATACGATGGATGTCATCCACGTCCATCACCCCTTCCTGAGCGGAACCCTGGCCGAGCGCTACCTTAAGAATTGGGACATCCCCGTGGTATTCACCATCCACTCTCGTTATAACTATATGACCCAGACCTACTTGCCCATGATACCGGTGAAGGTGGGCGATTTGCTGATCCATGCCTACTTGCCCCGGCTCTGGCGCACCTGCGACCTGGTCATCGCCCCCTCGCCAGGGCTGCGCAAGGAGATGGAGGACTTTGAGATCGAAGCGCCAATTGAGGTCATCCCCAACGGCGTGGACATCAAACCTTTTCAGGAAGTGACCGAAGCTCAGGATCGCGCCCGGTTTGGATTTTCCCCCGATGACTTGATATTAGTGTACGTTGGCCGGTTGGGGCCGGAGAAAAATATCCCTTTTTTGCTGCGTTCATTTGCGGGCGTTGCGGAGGCTTTTGACAATGTCCGCTTGCTGCTCATTGGCGATGGACAAGAGCGCGAAAACGTGGAAGATCGAGTTCGTTATATGAATTTATCGAAGAAAGTGCATTTCACCGGCGAGATCCCCTACGATGAGATGCCCAGCTATCTCGCTATGGCGGACGCATTTGTGATCGCTTCTTTTATGGAAGTCCACCCGCTCACCGTGATTGAGGCTTTCGCTGCCGGGCTGCCCGTATTGGGAATTGACTCTCCCGGCGTTGGGGACACCATCCAGGATGGACGCAATGGCTTTGTTACCTCTAATGATCTGGCGGCGTTCACTGCCAAGATGGTTCGCCTGGTGACCGAACACAGTCTGCGTCAGGAGATGAGTGAAAACGCCCGCAAGGACGCCGAAATGTATTCGATTGAACGCACCTGCCGGATCGTGCTGGGGCATTACCAACGTCTGGTGGATGAATCCTCTGGCCGAAAAATAGGTTTCTGGTCGCGGGTCAAGCGTACCTTCACCAGATCATGACTAAGAATAGGCAAGCCGTAGGCCGGTGGGGTGAGGACGTCGCCGCAGCCTATCTCGCCGGGAAAGGCTACGAGATTTTGGCCCGAAATTTGCGAACCCCATACGGCGAGCTTGATCTGATCACCCGGCAAGGCGAGGCTTTGGTATTCGTGGAAGTCAAGACTCGCACCTCCCGAACCTTTGGTTTTCCAGAAGAAGCCGTCACCGCTGCTAAACAGCGCCACCTGTTGGAGTCGGCCCAATCCTACCTCCAAGAAAACCCTGAATGGGAAGGCGAGTGGCGGATTGACGTGATCGCCATAGAACGCCTGGATCCTCGCCAGCCTCCCGAGATCACCCACTTCGAAAATGCCATCCTCTGAAGCCTTGCCGCCGCTGGTCGCCGTGGTTGGTCCCACTGCGGTGGGCAAGACCGAGATCGCTCTCCAATTGGCCGAGCGGCTGGAGGGCGAGATCGTCTCGGCTGATTCCCGGCTCTTCTATCGCGGCATGGACATCGGCACAGCAAAGCCGACCCCGCTTGAACAGGCCCGCGTGCCCCATCACCTGATTGATGTCGCCGACCCCGATGAAGTGTGGAGTCTGGCGGTCTTTCAACAGGCTGCCAATGCGGCGATCACGGAAATCCAGGCGAGAGGACGGCTGCCTTTCCTGGTTGGCGGCGCAGGACAATATATCAGAGCCGTGGTGGAGGGATGGGAGATTCCTCGGCAAGCGCCGGATCATCGCTTACGGGAAACCCTGGAGCAATGGGCTGGAGAGATCGGGCCGGATTCGCTGCATAACCGGCTGGGAGTTTTGGACCCCCAGGCCGCCGAGAGAATAGATCCTCGCAACCTCCGCCGGACTGTGCGGGCGCTGGAAGTGATCTTCCACACCGGACGGCGGTTTTCCGACCAGCGACTGCGCGGGCCTGCGCCTTACCGCACACTCACGCTGGGACTGATGCGCCCCAGACCAGAGCTTTACGCCCGGGTTGACGCCCGGATCCAAACCATGCTTGAAGCTGGCTTGGTGGCTGAAGTTCAAGGCTTGCTGGCGCAGGGATATTCCCCCGACTTGCCTACGTTTTCAGCTATAGGCTACAAACAGATCCTCGACCACTTGCAAGGCCACGGCTCCCTGGAGGAGGCTGTGGTCCAGATCAAACGTCTCACCCGCCAGTTCGTGCGCCGCCAGGCCAACTGGTTCAAGGAGAGCGACCCCAGCATCAACTGGTTCCAGTTTAATGATGAGACCGAAGATGAGATGGTGAAATTGGCCCAGGAATGGATACAGGCATAATTTCAAGAGTGTAGAACGACCAATTTGGCCCATTCAACGCCTCAATCTCATCCAAATTCAAGCTTAAAAAAGATTGACATTCGTGCCATATAATTCTATACTCATAGTAATTACAAATTTGTCATCAGTTTCACATTTCTCGGAGGAATGATATGGATAACAGACTTTGGCTAAAAAGTTACGACGAAGGTGTGCCTCACACCATGGAATACCCTGAAGTGCCCCTTTATCACTTCATGGAGGAGGCGGCTCGCAAACACCCCGACAGTATTTGTACGATATTCAATGGGGCCGCCATCAACTACAAGGAAATGAACCAGAACGCCGACAGTCTGGCGGCGGGTCTGGCTGGACAGGGGATCAAGAAAGGGGATCGGGTGGGGCTGTTTGCTCCTAACACTCCCCAATACGTTGTGGCCTTCTACGCTCTCTTGAAACTGGGCGCCATAGTAGTTGCCACCAACCCGCTGTATACCGAGCGCGAGATCATCCACCAGGCCAATGACTCCGGCATGGAAGCCATGATCTTGATGACCAATAATTATAAAAAGGTCAAGGCTATTCAGGATCAGACCAAGATCAAGAAACTCATCGTGACTAACCTCAAGGAAGCTCTGCCGCCGATCAAGCGCATTTTATTCACCCTCTTGCGAGAGAAAAAAGCCGGCTTCCGGGTGGATGAATTGGCTCCAGGCGACGTGTGGATGAAGGATTTGATCGCCAACAACCCACCGGAATCACGCCCCCAGGTGGACGTGTCGCCGGATGACACCGCTCTCTTCCAATACAGCGGCGGAACCACCGGCGTGCCCAAGGCCGCAATCGCCTCCCATCGAGGCTTGGTAGCCAATATCACCCATTTCAACGCCTGGATACCCAAGCTGGTTGAGGGGAAAGAAGTTGTCTTATTAGCCATCCCGCTGTATCACGTTTATGGCATTGTGGCAGGCATGGGCGTGGGGGTCTCATTAGCTGCTTCTCTGGTGATGGTGCCCGACCCGCGGAACACCAAAGACGTATTGGACAATTTGCAAAATCACGCCGCCACCATCTACCCCGGCGTTCCGGCCATGTACGTCGCTATCAATAACAATCCCGACGTAATCGCCGGGAAATATGACTTGAGTTCCATCAAATATTGTTTCTCCGGTTCGGCGGCCTTGATGCGTGAGACCAAACTGAAGTTTGAAGAGTTCACCGGCGGAAATTTGATTGAGGCCTACGGACTTTCAGAGATGCCCACTGGCTCGCACTGCAACCCCGTTCTCGGAGAAAATAAGGTAGGTTCTATTGGTCTTCCTTTGCCGGATGTGGAATGCCGCGTGGTTGACTTGGATGACGAGGTCACCGATCTGCCCCAAGGTGAAATCGGCGAGTTGGTCATGCGCGGTCCCCATATGATGAAGGGCTATCACAACATGCCCACCGAGACCAAGAATACTCTGCGAGACGGCTGGCTGCATACCGGTGATATCGTCTACATGGACGAAGACGGCTATTTCTTCATCGTAGATCGGAAGAAAGACCTCATCAAGCCGGGCGGTTTCCAGGTCTGGCCCCGCGAAGTCGAAGAAGTCATCATGGACTTCGACAAGGTGTTGGAGGTCGGCGTGGCCGGGATCCCAGACGTGAACAGCGGTGAAGCCGTGAAGGCCTGGGTGGTGCTCAAGCCCGGCCAGACTGCTACCGAAGATGACATCCGCGCATGGTGCAAGGAACGGATGGCGGCCTACAAAGTCCCCAAGCAGGTCGCCTTCATGGACGAACTGCCCAAATCCAACGTCGGCAAGATTCTGCGCCGCGAACTGTCCAAGATCGACCAGGAGTAAATCCGCTAAAGTTTTTGCGGAATTGGATTATAACTATCTAATAAACGCGGGGGCGGCTGGCTGGCCGCCCCCGCGTATTAAATTAAGGATATTTGAGGGAACCCATGACCCACCAATTTTTCAACATCCAATACATTCCGAGAAAGGCAGTTTCACCTCCCAAGCTTGTCCTGAGCCTGTCGAAGGGCTGAATGTTAACCAGGAAAATATATGAAAGCAGCTTTTTTCGATATCAACGGCACCTTGACCACCATGCGGGTATGGCAGGGCCTGATGGAGTATTTCACCACCCATAAGGTTCGGCTAACCACTCACATTTTCTTCAACCTCTATCACTATTCCTTGTATGGCTTGCATAAACTCGGCCTGGTCTCGCAAACAAACTTCCGCGTCTCTTGGGCGTTGCACATGGCCTGGTATCTGCGTGGTTGGAGTCTGGCCCGGGCCGACGAAGTCTGGGACTGGACCGTCACCAACCGTCTGGCGGGGCAATGGCTCCCCGAAGTGCGCGCCATACTGGGGCAACATCGCGCCGCGGGAGATATTGTCATGCTGGTGTCCGGCGGGCCGCTCCCTTTTGTACAGCGCATCGCCCAGGAGATCGGCGTGGAGCATGCCGTGGGCACTGAGTACGTAGTGCGCGACGGCCATTACACCGGACGAGCCATCGACCCTCCCTGCCTGGGAGCGAATAAAGCTCTCCTGGCTCAAAAAAGATTGCAGGAGCTAGGCCTCCAGGTGGATTTTTCTGCCAGCTATGCCTACGCGGACGCGATCTCTGATTTACCTCTGTTGGAGATGGTTGGCAATCCCTTCCCTGTGTACCCCGATGATGCTTTGCGGGCTGTGGCGGTGGAACGCGGCTGGAAGATTTTCCCGGAAAATCAATAACAAAAACCACATCAACGATTTCATAGTCCGCCCTTCGCCGACTCAATTGGGATTTTAGTCCGCCGAAGGCTTCGTCCTGAGGCTCAGCTCGAAGGGGCGGACTTCGTAGTTGTTGGCGCTACTTTAGTCGCTGTGTCGTCCCCAAAACGAAATGAACCCCATACTGCCTAAATAAAAAACGGGCGAGCCTTAAGCTCGCCCGTTCATTTTCTTTGTCAATCCTTAGCTGCCTAGCAGCACAGGGATGCCGCCCTTTCTTTTTTTGACCGGCGGGGGGAAGATTTCTTCGATCTCATCACGTGTTAGCGTCTCAACTTCTATAAGCTTCTGGGCGATTTCGTCCAATTTGGCGCGGTATTTTACCAGGGTTTCTTTGGCTCTTTGATAGGCTTTGCTCACCAGGAGCATAACCTCCTCGTCAATCTGTTCAGCGACCGAGTCGGAGTAATCCCGCTGCTCGGAGATTTCGCGGCCCAGAAAGATCAATTCTTCTTTTTTGCCGTACACCCGTGGTCCCAGCCCCTTGCTCATCCCCAGGCGAGTGACCATGTCGCGGGCCATCTTGGTCACCCGCTCCAGGTCGTTAGAAGCGCCGGAGGTGATATCGTCGAAGACCAATTCCTCGGCGACGCGCCCGCCTAAAGCCCAGGTCATATCGTCCATCATTTTGGATTTGCTCAGATAACGATGGTCTCCTTCCGGCAGGGCCAGTACGTAACCCTCGGCCATGCCCCGGGAGACAATGGTGACCTTGTGAACTGGGTCTGCGTTAGCCATAGCCTGGGCGACGATGGCGTGTCCGGCTTCGTGATAGGCCACGATGCGCTTTTCTTCTTCGGTTATCAGCCGGCTCTTGCGTTCTGGGCCCATAAGGACCCGTTCGATGGATTCTTCGAATTCCTCTTGGTGGATAGCTTTCTTGTCTCGGCGGGCGGCTAATAATGCCGCTTCGTTGACCAGGTTTTCCAGGTCGGCGCCCACAAAACCGGGAGTGCTGCTGGCTAATATGGCCAGGTCAACATCCGCGTCCAGGGGTTTGCCCCGGGTGTGTACTTTCAGGATAGCCTCTCGTCCCCGCATATCGGGCCGGTCGAGAATGATCCGCCGGTCGAACCGTCCCGGACGCATCAGCGCCGGGTCCAGGATGTCGGGGCGGTTGGTGGCGGCCACGATGATGACGTTGGTGTCGGTGTCGAAGCCGTCCATTTCAACCAGGATTTGGTTGAGGGTCTGCTCTCGTTCGTCGTGGCTGCCGCCCAATCCCGCTCCGCGATGGCGGCCCACCGCGTCCAGCTCGTCCACGAAGACGATGCAGGGTGAATGCCGCTTGGCCTGGTCAAACAGGTCGCGCACCCGGCTGGCGCCCACACCCACAAACATCTCTACAAACTCCGAACCGGAGATCGAGAAGAACGGCACGCCCGCCTCGCCGGAAGTTGCCTTCGCCATCAGGGTTTTTCCCGTGCCCGGCAGGCCGACCAGCAAAACACCTTTGGGGATCCGCGCTCCCAGAGCGATGAACTTCTCCGGCTCTTTGAGGAACTCAACGATCTCATAGAGTTCCTCTTTGGCCTCTTCGACTCCGGCCACGTCATCAAAGGTCACTGTGGGGTGGTCGCCGGTGAACATCCTGGCCTTCGACTTACCAAAGGACATGGCGGCGCTGTTGCTGCCCTGCGCCTGGCGGAAGACGAACCAGAAGATACCGACGATAAAGAGCACCGGCAAGAAGTAGCCCACGAAGGTCATCACGCCCAACCATGCGCTGGGCGCTGCGACCGTGATCTTGACGTTAGCGGGGGTCAAGCTCTTGGCGTCAACACCCAAGAAGAGCAGTTGCTCCACCAGGGTATTGATAGGCTCTTTGAGCGCTATCCTTTCGGTGCCGTCAGCCATTTTTATGCGTAATTCATTGCCGTCCACAGCGATTTCTGCAATATTGCCCAGGACGATGGCTTCCGCGACCTCGTTGATGCTCAGGTCGTTTTCTTCCGAGGCTTGCTGCTGGAAGCTGTAAACCACCACAATGATGATGGCAGCGAAAAAGAACAAATATATTAGGGAGAATCTATTTCTAGAAGGATTCACCGATACCTCCAAACGTTAGCAGTATTTACCAATACCCATGATGATTTGGGAGTCTCTTATGAGAGTTTTCCTTTCAAGGGTACTAGATGTCTATGTTAACCTAGACGAGGTTAACTGCCAGAATTATACCAACCTTTAGCTGTTATGATAACTCTGGGCATTATTCATTTGAGAATCTAATAATACTCTAACTTTACGTTATATTGGGTGGAATTCCTTCCATTTTTGTCAGCACAAGCAAACCGGAAGGATTTTTCTTAGGGTATTTGTATCTTGTGGTCAAAATTTTATTAAGCAGCGCTTTATTGAGAGACCGCCAATCCATCCTCATCAACCAATGCAAGGCCAAAAACGTTTGACGAAATATCCGGGTTAATCTATACTGGCAGGGTGAGACGTGTAATCGTGGTTGCCAACCAGAAAGGCGGAGTGGGGAAAACCACCACCGTGGTTAATCTCAGCGTCGCCCTGGCCGGGCTGGGCTACCGGGTCGCGGTGGTGGACCTGGACCCTCAAGGCGCCTTGACGACCAGCCTGGGTTTCGATCCTTATGTGGTCAAACCTTCGGTGAGCGACATGCTGTTGAAAGACAACGTATCCCTCACCCGAATCCTGCATGGCGCCAAGACCCGGCTGCAGGTAGCCCCCGCCAATTCGGAATTGATCGCCACGGAATACAAACTTCTCAAACGCCCAGACCGCACCATGCGCCTGCGTAAAGCGCTGATACGCTGCCATGAAGAGTTAGATTTCGTCATCATTGACACGCCTCCCAGCCTGGGGCTGCTCACGGTGAATGGCATTGTGGCCGCCACTGAACTGCTCATCCCGGTCAAAACTCAATACCTGGCGATGCGCGGCGTGCGCGCCCTGCTTGAGTCGGTCCGGCTGATCCGAGACCGGATCAACCCCGAATTGCGGCTATTGGGGCTGGTCGCCACCCTGCACGCCCAGGATTCGCCTTACGGTTCCTCGGTTGTTAGAGAGATCCGCTCGGTTTTTAAACATAAGGTTTTTCGCACCATAATCCCCCTCGACGAGGCCGCGGCGGTGGCTCCTGCTGCCCGCAAAGCGGTGATAGATTACAAACCCAACAGTTCAGCCGCCGCAGCTTACCGGCGGTTGGCTGAGGAGGTGAGTGATGAACGACAACTTGCACCCCGAAGATGACCCCCTGGCCGGCGCCGGCGAAGAAATGCTTCCCCCCCAGGGCAGCCCCTTTGACGATTTGATTGCATCTGAAGAAGCGGAACCCGCCGTTACCGATGCGCGCTTGACCTCTGGGGATGAATTCGCCACCCAGCCATATCTGCCTTCGACGGAGGTGGGCGATATTCTGGAGGACGCCAGAGCTACAATTGAAAGCGCCGCCGAGGAAGAACAGCCCGAATCCGACAGCGGTCACGGCGCTGTGGAGCCGATCATGACCGAAGACGTGACCCCTCAAACGCCCGGCATGCCCACTACGGAAGTCGCCAAACCGCCTGAACAATCTACCACCGGCATGCCCATCAGCAGCGAGGCGGCCGCCACCCCGCCCAGCCCCTACGCCGGTTTGATCGGCTCGGAAGCCGTCGTCCTCAGCGAAGGCCTCAAGGCGGAGACCGACATGCTGGAATTGCTCATAACCAAGAAGAGGGTCAATGACTTATGGGACCGTATTGAGCAAGCCCGCCTTGGAGTCGCAAAAAACATCACCAGCGCTTCCCTGGCCCGCTCCCTCTATGAGCAGATCGAGCGCGCCCGCAATGAATTGTTGGCCGGGCGGGATCACTACGAAGAGGCCGAGCGTTCTTTGAGCGAAGTGGAATTCCGGGTTGCCACCTTTCCCCAAGTTGCCAAGGAGTCCTATAGTTGGAAAGGTGGATTGGGCCTCCTGTTTTACGAAATCCTATGGATGATTTTCTATATCATACTGATCCTGTTTTTACCTTCAGCCGTCGCTGGTTTCTTGGAGGCGAGGTTGGGAGATACATTAGGCTCAGTATTCGGGTCCACTGAGGATATCCATATTTTCATCGTCAGCCTAATGATGGGCGGTTTTGGCGGCGTGGTGGGCGCGCTGTATGCCCTCTGGCTGCACATCGCCCGGGATCAGGATTACAGCAACCAATACGTCATGTGGTACCTCACCAATCCTTTGATGGGCATGCTTCTGGGAGGGGTTATGTTCTTGTTCATCAAGGGAGGCTTGATCGCCGTGACCCCCGAATCGGGGGCGGATATTGACTCTCCCTATATCATATACATCCTGGCCTGGATCGTCGGATACCAGCAGAACGTGGCTTACGACATCATCCGCCGTGTGCTGCGGGTGTTCCGCATTCAAGGCGCAGAAGAATAATCATGCAATGACAATGAAAACCGCGGCCTGATTTCAGGCCGCGGTCTTTTTTTATGAACGTTGGAACGTAAAACGTTCCAACGTTTTAACGTTTCACGAACTAATTCCCGTCCCAATCCCCTGTCACTGGGAGCAGCGCGGGACCGCCGTAATTGAACTTGATATCCGGCCCCCCGAAGTCATTGGTGTTGCGCAGGAAGACCTTACCCCTCACGTAGATCCCGATGGTGTCCACGCCGTCGCCGTCCCAGTCTCCGGTCAGCGGGATAGCGCCGATGAGGAAGTGGCTGGTGATGGTGATGTCTGCAGGGCCTGTACTGTTGCTGTTGCGCAGTTGGAACTCCCCGGCCACCGGGTTGAACGTGCCGATGGTGTCAATGCCGTCGCCGTCCCAGTCCCCGCTGAGGGGAATCAATCCCGCCGAGCCGAAGTTGAACTTGATATCGGGTTGGCCGATGGAATTAGTGTTGCGCATGTAGATTTTTCCATTCAGGAAGATGCCGACTGTGTCCACGCCGTCGCCGTTCCAATCCCCGACCA
>CBDUUP010000100.1:0-12695 GCA_965370435.1 uncultured Anaerolineales bacterium
TGGCGCGTTTTATGAATTTCTCACCCGGCTCATGGTTGCCCTGTTCTTCCTACAGATGGTGTTCCTGGCGGTGGGGATATTGCTGGGATGCGCCCTGAAGGATTACAAACGGTCCGGGTCCATCGCGGTGTCGCTGATACTGGTCGCCTACTTTTTCTCTGTGATTTCGGGCTTGAATGAAAATCTGGAATTCCTCAAATACTTCTCTCCATTCAAGTATTTCGATCCTGCTTCGCTCCTGCATGAGGCAGCGCTTGATCTCAACTACGTGTGGTTGTCCTTGGGTATCACCGCGGTGTGTTTCGTTGGCGGGTACCTCACGTACGCAAAGAGAGACTTGTACATCTAATATCCCCAGGCAATACAAGGAAGCGAAGAGATGAATATCTTTTTAAGAGAAGTCAGAGCCAATCTAAGATCTCTGCTGATATGGGGCGGGATTGTGGTCATGTTTATATTTGCAGGGATGGCAGAGTTAACGGTATATCATGGAAACCCCGATATGTTGGCGGTATTAGACAGCATGCCCCCGGCTTTGTTAGAGGCTTTTCAATTCAATGCCTTTAACTTGACCACAGTCACCGGTTTTTATGGGGTGATGTTCACCTACTTTGCGCTGCTCGCCACGATCTCAGCGGCGATGTGGGGCAGCGACATCATCTCCAAAGAAGAGCGTGATAAAACGGTTGAATTCACCCTATCGCTGCCGGTTACCAGGCAAAGACTCGTCACCGGGAAGATTCTGGCGGCATGGGTCAACTGCATCGCCCTGCTCCTCATCATGTGGGGTACATCTTTGGCTGCTGTAGCCCAATACGAACCCGATAGCGCGTTTTATGAATTTCTCACTTTGCTCATGGTTGCCCTGTTCTTCATGCAGATGGTGTTCTTGGCGGTGGGGATATTATTGGGCTGCGCCCTGAAGGATTACAAACGGTCAGGGTCTATCGCGGTTATGGTGATCCTGGCCACCTACTTTTTCTCGATCATCTCAAGTTTGAATGAAAGCCTGGAGTTCTTGAAATACTTCACCCCATTCAAGTATTTCGATCCTGCCGCGATCCTGCGTGAGTCAACTATTGATCTCAACTACGTGTGGTTGTCTTTGGGGATCACGGTTGTGTGTATTATTGGCGGGTACATCACGTACGCGAGGAGAGACTTGTATATTTAAAGCACCTATGTAAGCTATATTTGTTGCTATGTATAGGAAGCTGCCTCAATGAAATGAGGCAGCTTTTTATTTTGCGTGGAGGGATAGAATGGAATCCAAAATGAAATTTATTTACATTCTTGATCGGGTATTGGAGGGAGGGTTTTAGCATGCTGCTGTAAAGACCGTGCGATAACGACGCGTTGTATCTCGGTCGTTCCATCAACCATCTTCATCACCGGCGCAATGCGATAGTTCCTCTCTATCGCCGAGGGGGCCAACAATCCAGCGCCGCCCAGAACCTGCATACAAGTCGCCGCCGCTCTCAGGGCGGCATCGGGCGCAAATCTTTTGGCGTGCGCGGCCGCGACGGAGCCTTCTGGTGTGCCCAGCAATTTGGAGGCATTCTTGTACAATAAACGGCTGGCTTCCAGGTCGGTAGCTACATCGGCGAGCATCCATTGGATGCCTTGAAATTCCAATTCAGATTTCCCGAACATTTGGCGGTCACGGGCGTAGGTCAAGGCCAGGTCAAGCGAAGAGGAGATCAACCCGCAGCAACCTGCGCTGATCGAAGTGCGGGCAACGTCAATGGCCATCAAAGAGCCGCTAAGCCCTTTGCCCGGCGGGAAAATCACATTCTCGGCTGGAACGGTGACATCTTCAAAAAACATATCCGCAATCGGCAGGAAGGGGGAGACCAGCTTGTTATAAGGATCGCCAAAACTGATCCCGGGGGTATCTTTTGGAACGGCGACCATGGCGATCTCATCTTTCCCTGACGGGTTGCTTGTTTTTACAACCACCAGATAAATATCGGCCACATCCGCCAGCGAGACCCAAGCCTTCCTTCCATTGATTGTATAAGAGCCATCGTCGTTTATATCTGCATGGGTGCGCACCCCGGCTGCATCGGATCCAGACTGTGGCTCGGTCAACACAAACCCACCCAAAGCCTCGCCGGAAGTCAATTTCGTCGCCCATTTCTCTTGCAATTCCTTCTGCCCGACATGACAAATCGCGTAAGCGACGATATTGTGCATGGAAAGTGAAAACGCATACAGTCCCTCCCCTCTACCGAGTTCTTCAAAAACCGGAATGCCTTCTGCGAAGGATAAATCCTGGCCTCCATATTCCGTGGGGCAATATAAGCCCAGCAAGCCATGCTTGGCGGCTTTCGCAACGGCATCTAATGGGTATTCGGTTGTGGATTCCCAATCATCTACGTTGGGGCAGATCACTTCTTCGTAATGATTTCTGGCCGCTTCTCGTATTTTTTCAGCATTGGTCATGTAATTCTCTCCATCATATCAATAAAGTCACTTGCGCCCCAACCCTGGCTCTGGCGCTCCCACCAGGGCGACTCGATTGCCAAAGACCTCCTGCCCCTGCTCCATATCGTAGTGGGCCTGGCCGATCTCATCGAAGGTATAAACTTTACCCAAACTCGGATCAAGCTTTCCATCATACATCAACTGATTGTAGGCCCGGGCCTGTTCATCGTTGGTGCCATGCGACCCTTGCAGTCGTTTCTGGCGCACCCAATGATAGCGCAGGTCAACCATCGCCGAATAGCCGGTGGTCCCCGCGCAGATCGCCACCATGCCGCCAGCTTCACACACAAAAGCACTGGTGGGGATGGTTTGCTCGCCGGGATGCTCAAATACAATATCGGGATTCCTTCGTTCCCCCAGTACGTCCCATATCGCCTTTCCAAATGCGCGGCAGCCCGCCGTCCAGGCCTTCTGGCCCTCCACATCGGTCCAATGAGGCGGCACGCCCCAATGATCGAAATCTTTTCGATTGATATAGCCCACCGCTCCAAGCGTCATACAATATTCACCCCGGCTATCGCTGGATACCACCGCGACCGCTCGCGCGCCGTGGATGGTCGCCAATTGAATGGCCTGGCTGCCCAGTCCCCCCGACCCTCCCCATACCAGGACCACGTCATCCTTTTTCAACACATTCCCCTCCCAACCAAACAACATACGGCAAGCTGTTGTTCCGACCAGGGTCGGGGCGGCGGCTTCCTCCCAGGCTAGATGCGGCGCCTTGGGTAAGATTTGGTGCGCCTGAACGACACTGTATTGACCGAACGAACCGAAATTCGTGTTGTATCCCCATATCCGAGCGGACGGCGCGATCATGGGGTCTTTCCCAGCTTTGATCCAGGGGTCGTCGAGGTCCCAATAGCCGTGATGAACCACAACCTCATCACCGATTTTGACATCTTTCACCTCATCACCGACCGCATGGACAATTCCCGATGCGTCGCTCCCGCCGATGTGGAAATCATACGGCTCGCCCATTTTTTGGCGGGCTTTGATAACGTCTATGGGAATTCCCCGCGCGGCCCAAACATTGTTAAAGTTTATCCCCGCCGCCATCACTCGGATTAAAACTTCCTTCGGTTTCAAATCAGGGACATCGACCGTTTCCACCTGGAAAGCTGTTCGGGGGTCTCCCATTCTCTCCGAACGGATCACCTGGGCTAGCATAGTTTTTGGCATTTCGCCAATCGGGGACAATTCTTTGCCTTCAATAACTTTTGTCATTTCATTCACCTAATATTTTTATTTTTTCGGGTATTGGCAATAAACCCTCATCTTGGATTATTTCATATACTAACTTATTTTGATGGAAAGCCATCAATTAGATTCCGGCAACTCCTACAATATCAAGTACTTGTTGGATGACTTCTAAACCAATTTTCTTCCCTTCCTCTCCCTTTGCAGCTCATATAATAATTTCAAAGAAAACAGGCCAGTCGGCCTAATTATACATTCATTGTCCTATATGTCAACATTTCAAGAAATAGAGATTTATTAACCTTCCCCTCTCGCTCCAACTGATTTTTCATGGAATGCTCAGGTCAAAAATAGTACTCATAACTTCCTGTCCATCCTGAGGTTCGAAAACCGTCGAAATTTAACGGCAGTTTATCGGCGGTTTATCGGCGGAAATGATATAATTGAGCTATGCCCTATAAGTTTGAATTGACCTCTTCAATCGTCCGACAATTGCAAGCCATTGAACGGGTTCGAGAAACGGTGCGCTTGACTGTGCTTCCCCCCGCTGTAGCGGAGGTATTGCGGTTTAAGGCCAACATTCGCTCAACCCACTATTCCACCCAGATCGAGGGGAATCAGCTGACCTTGAAAGAGACCGAAATGGTCGTGCAAGAAGGCCAATCGTTTCCGGGACGTGAACGGGACGTGCAAGAGGTTGAGCGGTATTATCAGGCCTTGCAGCAAATGGAACAATGGGTTGAGGTCGGGCGGAAGATCACCGAAGAGCGCATCCGAAAGCTGCACTCGATCCTTTATTCAGGCCGGAGAGCCAGGCCAACGCCCTATCGAGATGGGCAAAATGTGATCCGGGAAAGCGGCGGGAAGATCGTCTATATGCCGCCAGAAGCTGCGGATGTGCCTGGCCTGATGAAAGAATTGGTCAATTGGGTTCATAAAGCAATGGAAGACATGCCGATCCCAGTAGTGGCAGGCGTCGCTCATTATCAATTTGAAACCATTCATCCTTTCTTTGATGGCAATGGGCGCACCGGGCGAATGCTGACGACTTGGATCCTTTACCAGGGCGGGTACGATCTGGGGAAGTTCTACGCTTTGGAAGAATTCTACGCCAAGAATTTGCGGGGCTATTATGCCGCCCTGGTTACGCATCCCCACCACAATTATTATTTTGGCCGGAATGAAGCCAATATGACATCTTGGCTGGATTACTTCCTTGAGGGAATGGCGGTGGTCTTTGAGCGGGTGGCGGAACAGCTTAAGAAAGAGATCGTTGAGGAGCAAGTTGACCAGGAAGCCCTGGCGCTATTGCGGTCCCTCGATCATCGCGCCCGGCGGGTAATTGGGTTGTTCAGCGCCCAAGAATTTATTCGATCTTCGGAGGTTGCGAATTTGCTGGGGATTTCTGTCCGCCAGACCAGGGATCTACTCACCGGCTGGGTTGCGGATGGGTGGCTAGAGATCGCTGACCCTTCCCGGCGGGGGAGAAAGTACCGGCTGGCGGATGAGTATAGGGAATTATTGAATTGAGGGAAAATTATAGAGTAAATGGGCTTTCATCATTAGACCCCCATAGGTAAGCGCTCAAAAACTAACAAATTCCGAACTACATATTTCGTCTGTTTCAAGCGGGGTTAGATAGCGCTTCCACTAAACCATACCCCTGCTCGATGAGTTGGCTAAACTCATTGACAAATCGAGCCATCGGTGCGCCGTCTACAACGTCATGGTCAATACTGACCGTGAGATCCAGGTATTCTCGTATTTCGATCCTATCTTCCACAACGCCCGGCTTCTTGGCAATGCCGCCGACCGTGACGGTCAAGGTGAAATTGGGCATCGTTATCCCCCATCCGCCGCTTTTCCCAAACATGCCAACCGCCGTCACCATAACCGAGCTTGAATAGTTGCGGAGCAGCTTCGGCATTTTCATCACAACCCAGTAAAACATCCGCCGTATGAAGGCTGGCAGAAATAGAAACCATCCCATGAAATTCATTGCTGCGGTTTGGTCCGGCGCTTCCTGGGAGGCGCGAATTTCGTTATGAATGTCGAGATAAGATTTCCGATTTACGGCCTTGAAGGTATACGGCATCGGCGTCTTCTGGCCTTCAATTTCGGTCTCGACCATTGAAGTGATATTCACATCGTCGAATATGACAAGTTGATTCCGCCAATTGCGGTAGGCGTGCATGTGGGGATTATTTTCTATCGCTTTGGTCAGGCAGAAAATGATGAAAGCGGTGAACGATAAGGTTTCCCCCGTTCTTGACTTGTGCTCTTGGATAAATTTTCGCGCCTCGGTAACGTCCACTTCGATCAAGCCATGAACAATGTGGCGTCTTTTCCCTAGATATCCTGCATCCAACGCAAATCGCCGCGCCCTGGGAATAGATTCAACAGTGAATTTTTCTTGATCGCTGCTCATGAGATCTATGAACGAACAGCCGCCTAACGCTGTGTTAGGCGGCTAAGGTTCGGTTAAGGTATCATTCGTCCGTGATGATGCTGCCGGCCAGGTTATCTACAATCACCGGACTCGCGTAATAAGTGATCGAAGGTTCGGAACCATAGGTGTCCTTTATGTACTGCCGCCATTCAGCCGTGTAGAGCTTCTCTGCCGCTTCTTGAGATTCCCAGAGATAGGCGCCGCCAAATGCGCCGCCGCCCTCCTCAAGCAAATAATACTTGCGAATCAACCCTGGTGTTTCTCGATACTTTGGCGCCGAGCCGGAAAATAACTCGGTCGCTTTCTCGAGGGTGACGGGAGCTGAGAGCTTAATTTGGACTATTGCCGTTATCATGGTTTCTCTCCTTTACTTCTTATGAGTGGTTGCGTTCTTGAAAAAAGGTACATCGTTAGAGCGAACTTTGATTTGTATCTAACATAGAATTATTCCCCCAACACCATCTTATTCTTGAGCAAGATTTTTAATCACTTTCCCCAAACGCTTTTGGGCCGCATTGCTCAGACTGGGTTTGCGCTCTTCCAAGAGCTTTCGGTAGGCGTCTCTCTGTGCTGGCTGGATGGCTTGCCACATGTCCTCGGCTCGTTTGGCGAAATCAACACTGCGGCATTCCTTTTGAAGCCGGAACAGATCGTCAAATAGATCGTTGTAGTATTGGTCCCCAGCTTTGCTCAGATTGATCAATGTTTTAACACCCCAAGCGTTCGTGATCACTGTGCCGGTCTCGATCAATTCTTTGATCCTTTCGCGATGCGGCCAGATGTCTTCGGGAACTTTTTCGGCGATGGTCGCGAGGGCGATCATGCTGCCCCAAACCATGCGGTTTGCTTTACTATCCAGCAGCTTGATAAAAGTATCGGCGTATTTCGTAATCAGGTGCGGGGAAATATATCCAATTTCATAAAGCGCTTTAAGGCAATCGCTCTGGATGGATTTATTCTTATCTTGAAGGTAGCTGGCTATCTCTTCAATACCCTCATGGTTTTCTTCGTTCGCTAATAGGGCTGCCAGTTCCTGGTTTGGAACTTCATCTCTACGGCCTAAATGATGAGCGATCTTTTCAATATAAGTCATACCTATCTCTCGTTTTCTACTATGCCAAAGATAGTGCAAATTAAGTTGACACAAAAGGAATACTACGATGAAAAAATTATACCAGACGGGTAAAAAATTTCATTCACAGAATATTTCATTATTGCCTCATCCATCTTGGACCACTGCATAAACCCCATCCCCCACCAACTGCCAAAACATCTCATTCATCCGCTCGGGGGAATAGGGCATATCGTTATCCAGCCACCACGTCAGCATGTTGAGCAGGGAACCGGCCAGGTGGATAGTCAGGATCTCGATAGGGACAGTCAGCCGTTTTCCTTCACGCTCAGTTCGCTCAATGTGGGCGCGGACGTGGGTCGTCCAACCCTCCCGGATCGCTTCAAGCACGATGTCAATGCCCCGCCCGCCAATCATGGCTTTATACAGGTGATGCTGCCGCTGGGTGTGGCGGAACAAAACCAAGCTGGGGATCATCACATCCTGAGCGCCATCCTCGTCGCTGGGCGCGAAATGCGGCCCCAATTCATCTCGCAGCCCTTCCAAATTGCTCACCATAAGATCATCTTTGTCCAGAAAATGGGCGTAAAAAGTGGAGCGGCCCACATTAGCGCGGTCAATGATATTTTGCACCGTGATCTTGTCGTACCCTTTTTCGAGGATCAGGGCGATGAGGGCATCCTGCAAAAGCTGGCGGGTGCGCTGTATGCGCCGGTCTATTTTTTTACTTTCCATTTTGGCGGCTCCGTTTCGGTACAATTTCTCCGTTTTGTTCAGTACGGAACATTTTCGAAGGTTTAGTTGTTGACGGCTGTTTCTTCAGTCTATATAATGATTTCGTACAATATGTTCAATAACTAACATAGTATACACTAAATCAACTAGAAGTCAAACGAAGGAGAACCAAATGTCCCATGCAGCTGCAACTACCAATAGTCCCAACGGAAATAAGATCCACTCGCTGCTGGATATGCTCAAGAGGCGCAATTTCCGGCTGCTCTGGATCGGCGAAGCTATCTCGCTGCTGGGCGACCAATTCACCCTGATCGCCCTTCCCTGGCTGGCGCTGCAACTGACCGGCGACGCCCTGGCTATGGGGACTGTGCTGGCGTTGGCGGGCATCCCCCGCGCCTTGTTCATGCTGGTCGGCGGCGCGCTGACCGACCGTTTCTCGCCCCGTGCCGTCATGCTGGTCTCAAACATCCTACGCCTGGTTTTCGTGGTTGTTTTTGCAACTTTGATCCTGTCCGGCTCTATCCAAATGTGGATGGTATATATCTTTGCGCTGGCCTTTGGGACCGCCGATGCCTTCTTCTTCCCAGCGCAGCGAGCCATTGTGCCTCAGCTTGTATCCAAAGAGCGCCTGCAGACCGGGAACGCCATTATCCAGGGTACCGCGCGTCTGAGCATGTTCGCCGGGCCGATGCTGGCAGGTGTGTTAATTGCTCTGCTGGCCGGGAGTGGTTCGCAATCTGCCATCGCCGGAGAGACGGCGCCGGACATCCGCGGGCTAGGCATCGCTTTCGGTATCGACGCCCTCACCTTCTTGTTATCCGCCATCACCCTGTGGATGATGACCCTCCGCAAGCCTGAGGGAGAGGAAACAGAGGCCGGTCAAAATGAGAGCGTCCTGGCGTCCATCTGGGAAGGGCTGGTCAATATGTGGAACGATGCGCCGCTCCGAGGATTCTTTGTCATCGTCTTCGCCGTCCATCTCTTCGCCACCGGGCCGGTGATCGTCGGCATTCCCGTGCTGGCCGATATTCGTTTCGCTGAAGGCGCGGCCGCGTTCGGCGTCATTATGTCCGCTTTTGGCGGCGGGAATTTCCTGGGAATTCTGCTGGCGGGCGCGCTGCCAAAACCAACCCCACAGCGGCTGGGCGTCGTGTTGCTGCTGGTTGTCGGCTCCATTGGGTTTGGGCTGGCGGGGTTGGGTTTTGCTCCGTCAACGGCTGTTGCCGCCCTGACCGCGCTGGCAATAGGCATCGCTGAAGGGTATATCATGATCATGTTCACTACCTGGCTGCAAAACCGCACCCCGCTGCGCATGTTGGGGCGCATGATGAGCCTGTTGACTTTTGCCTCCGTCGGTCTGATCCCCATTTCGACAGCTTTGTCTGGGGCGCTGATTGAACTGAACTCCACCGGGTTATTCGTGGGAGCGGGAGCGTTGATGGTTCTCACTGTCGC
Source organism: uncultured Anaerolineales bacterium (assembly GCA_965370435.1). GTDB lineage: Bacteria > Chloroflexota > Anaerolineae > Anaerolineales > UBA11579 > CBDUUP01. The sequence continues at coordinate 9,396 of CBDUUP010000100.1, forward strand.
CATCGCCGCCCACAATCCGGAAACTCGCTCTATGGGTGTAGGCTTGAAAACAGAGAACCAACCCTTGGCGAAAAAATCACTTTGGGAACAATATCACGGGTAATGCGAGGCGTTCAATAGTATTCAGCAAAGTTATTGATTTCTGCTTTTCCACCTGTTCAAAGCGAATAGATGAGAAGAACGCTGGAGGATGATCTCCAGCGGTTCTTCTAAATCCTGTATCCATACGGTGACAAACTCTGAATCACACCCTTCAGGGTTGGGCATCCACCCAAACTATCTCCTGGATTTCAATGTTTCTCTGCAATCCTCGATGAGCCAATCAACCTGTTTTTTGTTATTTTTCGTGGTCTTATCTTTGTGGCTGCGAAGAATTTCGAAGACTTCTCTCGCCACCTCCTGCGACTCCTTTACCACTTCGCGGAGGACGAAGTAAATGAGGGATGCGGATTGGTTCAGATAGTCATCATCCCCGTCCATTTTGGAGATTCGAATGAGGGCCTTGAGCAGCGCAAGGGCGGCAAATTCGATATCGTGGCCCAGGAATTGCCCTCCCTGGAGAAAGTTCGCCGCCCCGTAAATGCCCTTTCCTTTGGAAGTGAGCAGGGTTTTGACCCGGGACTCGGCCTCTGCCCGAAACTTATCTTCCGCCGATTTGATCTTCGCTAGAGCATTTTTGGCTCTCTTTTCCCCTTTTTCATCAGTCAATCGGGTTAGGTAAATTTCATCCTCCGTGCCGTTGACCAAGAATTCATAGGAGAAGGACCAATTATAGTACGTGCCGCATTTGGAACATTGCTTGAGGCATGAATGGGATTGAGATGTTCGGTCGTTATAGAATGGCGCGCCAACGATTTCCAATTTGCTCTCCGCCCTGGGCAAGTCGCTGCTCATGAGTTCCCCTCCTTTCCAGAAAGCCTCCGAGCGTTCGGGGATGTTGATGCATATGGAGCATTTTTGATGGCGGTTTGCTTTCTTTGACATACGTCAGTCCAACTCTCATTTCCAGATGAATACGCCAAGAACACGCCCCAGCCACACCGCCCCCAGGCCTAACCCGAGATGTAATCCCACATTCACCAAAGAGAGCTGGCTGTTGCCATCCATCATCAGGTTCACGGATTCATTCCCAAAAGTGGAGTAGGTGGTAAAAGCGCCCAACAAACCGATGAAGACAAATGAACGGGTTTCGGGGGAGAGAACGCCCTGGGATTCGGCTGCTTGAGATAACACACCGATCAGAAAGCAGCCCAGAATGTTGACGGCCAACGTTCCATAAGGAAAGGAGTTAGTCTTGGCCCAATTTTGGAACAAGCCCCCCACGATATGTCGTAATAATGCTCCCGCGAAACCACCCAAACCAATAAGCAACAACTTATACATAAATGCAGTGACTCCTAGTCTGAATTTACCAGGAGTCATCAGCGCAATGGCGGTTATCGGTGGACTCCATCACCATTTAATTCGCACGATTATATCATGCCAAAATAGCCCGTCCAAAGGTGCGCTCGGCGGCGTGTACGTCCATCTTTTATCACCGTTCTTTGCTGCCGTCCATACTTTGCTTAAACGAAAACCAGCCGAGCATAAAAGCCCGGCTGGCATAAGGTCGGGGGGTTCGGTTACCTCTGCCGCGCCCGTTGTTTTCGGCGAGCAGGCGAGGAACCGTTGTTGCGGCGGGGTTTTGGTTTCCGGGGCGTGTGAGTGTATTCCGGCTTGGGTACGTCGTAATCAAAATCTGCCAGCGTTTTCCGGGGCAGTTTTTGCTTCATGATCCTCTCAATTCTTTTCACGATCTGGAAATCGTCCTTGGTGGTCAAGGTGAAGGCTTCCCCGGTTCGCTTGGCCCTCCCGGTGCGCCCGATCCGGTGAATGTAAGCGTCGGCGGTGTCAGGCATATCGAAATTGATGACGTGAGAAATGCCTTCAATATCCAGGCCGCGGGCCGCAATGTCCGTCGCCACCATGATCTGGTAGGTGCCTTTTTTGAATCCCTTGAGGGCGGCGCGGCGTTGGCCCTGAGTGCGGTTCCCGTGTAAGCTGGTAACCTTGTACCCGGTGCGCCCTAATTGTTGGGCCAACCGCTTGGCGCGGTGTTTCGTTCGGGTGAAGATCAACACCGAATTGGTTTCCGTTTGCTCGAGCAGCTTGACCAGCAGCCCTCTTTTCAGGTGCTGTTTCACCGGATAAAGGGTATGGGATACGGTGTGAGCGGGACGGGCGATCCCAATGGCGATCCGCTTGGGTTTGTGCAGGGTCTGGGCTGCAAGGCGCTCAATCTCTTTGGGGAAAGTGGCGGAGAATAACATGGTTTGCCGGCGCTTGGGGACGTGCTGGAGGATACGTTTAATATCCGGCAAGAAGCCCATATCCAGCATCCGGTCGGCTTCATCTAGCACCAACACTTCCACCTCCCCCAGTTTGGCATGTTTATTTTGGATATGATCCAGCAGCCGCCCAGGGCAGGCCACCACAATTTCCACCCCGCGGCGCAGGGCCTCAATTTGGGGCGTTGGGCCAACGCCGCCGTAAATGGCGATGCTGCGAAGGTTGGTCTTCCCCTTCAGGCTGTTTATGGCCTGGTGAATTTGGGCGGCCAGCTCGCGGGTTGGGGTGACGATCAAGGCTCGGGTTTTATTGCGCGGGCCTTTGAGCAGTTTGTGTAGAATGGGCAGAACAAAGGCCGCCGTCTTGCCGGTGCCCGTCTGGGCCGTGCCGACCAGGTCATGCCCGGCCAGGGCGAGAGGGATAGCCGATATCTGGATCGGGGTTGGTTTGTGAAATCCTACTCGCTTGATCCCTGCATTTAAACGGGAATCCAGATTGAACTGATTGAAGTTCATAAAAACATTAATCCTTATATTCAGAAGTCAAGCGGTGTCAGGGGGATTCGAGCGGCGCTCAAAGATAACAGCGGCAACGACTGCTGGGAAGTTAGTTAAACGGGGCTAACAATAACCGATAGCGGTGAACTTGTCAAGCAGCCCAAAACTGCCAACGACAGTGTGTAATTGTTTGTTGTAGGTGTTGTTGTTTAGGGAGCCATGCTTTTTGTGTTTTTTCGGTGTTTTTTTCGCGCTTGGTAGAGAGGGATGCGCTGTTGTGGGTGTTGTGGTGGTTGTAGGTGCGAGGTGTTTTTTATGGGACGCTGATTGTCGCTTCGCTAGGGCGGATTGTAAGTGATTTTTTAAGGAGCTGGCGGGGAGAATAGGGAAGGGATACCCCGACGGAGGGAATTGTAGCACATTTGTTCTGTTTTGTCAAGGTCTAGAAAACGACGTGTGCACGCAAATGTTGTCA
>CBDUUP010000101.1:0-12643 GCA_965370435.1 uncultured Anaerolineales bacterium
ATTCTCTCAGAAAATATCCCAAGTTTCGATGCGGGAATGGGATATTTATTTGTTGGAAGGTTAACCTCGGAGAAGGGAATCGCCGTAATTGTTAATGCATGGGAGAAATATTCAATCCCTGATAAACTGACCATAGTAGGCGATGGGCCTTTAAGCGACTGGGTCGATAAGAAATCTAAGGAAATCAAAGCGATAATGTATCTAGGGCACAAATCAAAATTGGATATAATAACTCTGATGCAGAAGTCTAAAGCCTTACTTCTACCGTCCCTTTGGTACGAAGGATTTCCGATGGTTATAGTGGAGGCTTTCTCAGTTGGCTTACCTGTAATCGGCAGCAACATTGGCGGGATTCCTGAGATCGTTCAGCATAATGTGACCGGCGCGCTCTTCACCCCCGGTGATGTTGAAGATTTTAATAATACGATACAGGAATTTAATAAAGACAAGGACAAAACTATGCAACTTCGCCGAAATGCGAAAAATGCTTTTGATGCAAAATACTCCGGCCAAATAAATTATGAGCAGCTTATTCAGATATATGAACAAGCCCGCGATTAGTTCACCAACTAAGTGATTCATTTCGACGACCACCTATGTCTCAATCAATTACCAGTTTGATATCCAAAAGCTTTTGGTCGATTTCCGATCAGGCAATTTTTGCTGTATCCAATCTGGCATTAAATTTATTACTACTTCGATTAGTTTCTGGTTACGAATATGGCGTATTCGTAACCCTATATTCTATTTTTCTACTGTTTCTAACCGTTGAAAATGCTTTGTTGATCGAGCCAATGTTGGTATTCGGTATATCAGAATATAAGCAGGAATACCGAAAATACCTGGGGCAAGTGCTATGGCTGCATTTTTCTTTTCAAATGGTTTTGTTCCTGTTGATGGCTATGTTGATAGTTTTGAGCAGCCTTCTGGATATAAATATTATCCCAGTAAAATATTTAATAATATTGGCTTTTGCTCAGCCATTTATGTTGACTATGTGGTTAGTAAGAAGAGCGAGTTATGTGAATTTACAGCCCCGATTATCAGCGGTCACAGGCTTGCTCAATCTGATCCTGACGTTAGGATTGGTGTTTTTATTCAACCAGTTCAATCAATTAAATATTTCAACTATTTTTCTAACAATTGTATCCGCGAGCTTTGTTGTTTCTGTAATTATCATTTGGTTTCTCAAAATAGATTTAGGATTTGATCAAACTTTATTTTTCCATCTGGTCAATCAGCATTTTCATTTTGGGAAGTGGTTGGTGATCTCTGCTTTGTTTACCTGGATACCCAGAAATATTTATTACTTTCTACTGCCCTTATGGTGGGGGACAGTTGGCTTAGAGTTTAGCGCCTCATTGAAGGCGCATTCATTATTTGTTGAACCCATAGTTCAGGGATTTACTGCAATTGGAATCCTAATTATCCCTCTCCTTTCCGTTTCCGAAGAAGTTTCTATAATGCGAAAGCAACTGAACCGCTTTTGGCTTGGAGGTTTTGGATTTGCCCTTATTTATATGTTCATTGTTTATCTATTGGGAGACCAAATAGCGGCCATTATCGAGTTGGAAAATTATAATAAGGCTTTGATATTGGGTTTCAGTAGTTTGCCATTTTTGACGTTGACCATTAATTTGCTGGGGGGCGTTTTGAGAGCGCGGAAAAAAACCCCGCGCATTTCACTGGCGTTCTTGGCAGGCGCTATCCTTACTGTTACGTTTGGTTTTTGGTTTACAGTCAAGCTTGAACTAATTGGAGCCATTGCAAGCATGTTGATTTCCTACCTTGGGGTTGCGTTGATTTTATTTGTATTTTATGCAAAAGAAGCCAGACATGTTTTGGTCAAATGATTTCACGCATGGCGGAATTACGTGAACATATATAAAGCCATTAATTATATTTATGAATGGTATCTTCGTCCTGCTCGAAAGCGAGGCATGCTGGATAAACCGATTATATTGAATTGGCCGGTTACGGATAATTGCAACTCTCGCTGTGTGATGTGTGATGTGTGGAAAACATCAACAATAAATGAACTCGATGCATCTTCATGGGAAAAAATATTCTCGGACTCACTCTTTACAGATATTCAATATGTTGGGATTTCTGGCGGTGAGCCAACTTTGCGCAAAGACTTACCCGAATTGGTTGAAGTTTCGTTGGGAAGTTTCCCTCGATTAAAAAAACTGACGATCACCACGCATGGCTTTCATCCAAATCGTTGGAAGCAGATGATTACTCCTATAAAAAGACTTTTTGACGACAACGGTGTCGAATTCACTATCAATGTTTCTATGGATGGGGTGGGCGACGTGCATGATGAGATCCGTCGAATTCCTAATGGGTTTAAAAAAGTTGAAGAGACGATCAGATATTTGCGGGGAGTGCAAGTTGATGTGCAGGTTCAATCCACGATCATTTCACAAAATGTATTTCATATTGGAAAAATCGATAACTATCTAAAAGATTCGAATATTCACAACGCAATTTTCAGATTGGGGGTTGAAATCCCCCGCCTGGATAATGAAACCTCCATTCAATTAGTTCAACTAAATAGTAATGAGAAATCTTTCTTGGCTGATTATATCGAAGATCAACTTGAGCGCGGCAAAATTGAGAGTCCGGCCAGAAAATTATTCTATCAACATCTTCAAAGTCGATTGATTTCTCAATCGGCACGCACTGCCCCCTGCTTTTTTCAGAATGAAGGAATATTACTTACCGCGTTGGGAGATATGTACCACTGCTCGATCTCAACTGAGAAAATAGGAAATGTTGTCCAAGATTCAGCATCAGCGCTCTATTTCTCTCCACAAAGCAGAAAAATTCGTGAGGACATGCTCAATTCAATTTGTAAAAGTTGCCTGCATGATCAGTCGGGAGCCTGGACGCCTCTCGAATTAGCCTATGGGATGATCATGGGCACACAAACCCAAAAAATAATGAACAGGCTATTTAAAGCGACATTTTTTTTTAGGAATCTATTGCTTGCATTCTTACTCGGATTGCGCCATAAATTAACTGGAAATAAACGAAATCCTTGAAAATTATGGAGAATAAGAAGGCTATTGTCATTGGCGCATATGGTGGGGAGCACGTAGGAGATGCTGCTATTTTAGGAGGAGTGTGTTTAAGAATCCATGCTCGGTATGGCATCTCTAAATTCTGTGTGCTCAGTTTTAGGCCGCATAGAACAAAACGGTGGGTGAGAGAATTACAATTGCCTTATAGCTTTGAAATCGTTGAGTACTCAATAAACAATATCAAAACCGAACTAAAAAATTCATCCCTACTTGTATTTGGCGGTGGGCCGATCATGGATCTGCCGTTTCATTTATCAAAGCATCTATTCACCGTCTATCAAGCCAAGGTTTATGGGCTTTCTTTTGTCATTGAAGGCTGTGGAATTGGTCCTTTAAATAGCCAGATCAGTAAATACCTTGCTCAAAAACTGGTTAATGCTGCTGATGAGATCACTATTCGCACTTCAATTTCAGCAGAGCATGCTATTCTCTCTAACCAACGGGTTGGGATCGTGGATGATCCAGCGTTTGATTATCTGATGACCAGAGAGACTTTTACACTTTTACCAGACGAAGCAGTCTTCTACAAAAAACTAATGAAGGACAGCAAAGGGACAAAAATTCTAATCAATCTCAGGCCCCTTTGGAAGAAATATTTTATAAATCAACCCAATATCGATATTCACGAATTCCAGCTAAATTTTGAAGCCAGTTTCATTAGAGCCCTTCAGTTATTGGCTGAATATTATCATGACGATGTAACCTTCATCTTTTTTCCAATGAACTCAGATCAACTAGGTTTTTCAGACCTTCAAGTCGCATATCGAATTGAAGAGGCATTGCCAGACAGGCTTGATTTCAGAGTTCTGGAGTACGAGCCAGGTATTGATTTCCTACTGTATATGATTAAGAAAGCTGACCTTGCAATTACAATGCGATTTCACGCCTCGATATTCGCCATGTTCCAAAAGATACCAACTTTTGGGATCGGATATTCAGTGGGCCGTTCGGGAAAAGTAGGGGAGCTGTTTTTTGATCAAAATGCGCAGCAGAATTTTGTCGGTGTCGAGGATTTTTCACCTTCTTGGATCGTGGATAGAGTCAAATCTCTGAATGTGGGTGAGAAATGATACCTATGAAATCTAATATCCCGCGTCAAAATATACTGGGTGTTGAAATCAGTGCAATCAATATGAAGTTGGCGATTGAAACGATTGCCGGTTGGATTAAGGCGGGCAGCCCCAATTATGTCTGCGTCACACCCGCTCACAGCGTGATGGACTGTCTGGATGATGTAGAACTGCGAGAAATATTCAACCAGAGCGGGATGACCACCCCGGATGGGATGTCTATTGTGTGGCTGCTCAAGCTGCATGGGCAAAAGCAGGTTGAACGGGTGTACGGCCCTGACCTCATGCTGGCGGTCTGCCAACGGGGGTTGGACGCTGGGTGGCGGCATTATTTCTATGGCGGCGCGCCCGGAGTCGGGGAGGCCTTGGTGGAGAGACTACGGGAACGCTGTCCTGGATTGCAGGTTGCCGGGCATTATTCCCCGCCGTTTCGGGAATTGACCCTGGAAGAAGACCATGAAATAACGGCCCTGATCCAAGAGGCGAAACCGGACGTAGTTTGGGTGGGTATCAGCTCTCCCAAGCAGGAACGCTGGATGCACGCTCACGTGGACAAACTGGGCGCGCCGGTGTTGGCCGGGGTGGGGGCGGCGTTCGATTTCCTTTCGGGGACCAAGAAGCAAGCGCCGCGCTGGATGCAGCGCAGCGGCCTGGAGTGGTTGTATCGCCTGCTGACCGAGCCGAAACGACTCTGGCGCAGGTATAAACGCTATCCTCGGTTTGTCCTTCTGGCCGCGGCCCAACTTTTGGGATTTAGTTGGTATGATAAGGAAGAGGATTAATTATGCTGCGCAGATTTTCGGTCAACTTCGCTATTTTCTCGATAGTCTTGGACGGGATATTGGTTGTCACGGGGTTGGCCCTGGCTACCTTCCTCCGGCCATTGTTCAATGAATTCTCCTTCGTGCAGCCTTTACCGGAGGTGAAAACCCCGCTGGCTTTGTATTTTATTGCCGGGATGATATGGGTGTTGGTCTTGTTATTGTTCTCGGTTTACGATGGCCGCCGAAACATTCGCATCGTGGATGAATTCGCCAGCTTGACGGTCGGCGCCGCGTTGGCGGCGGTGGCCTCTGCGGGGGCGTTGTATCTGTCCTTCCGCGATGTCTCCCGGCTGCTCTTCCTGGTTTTCGTCGTCTTGAGTTATCTCTTTCTCCTCGTCTGGCGGATGGCGGCGAGATTGATATTCCGCTGGCGGGGCTTCCCGGTTTCCCGACGCAGGGTGTTGATCATCGGCGGGGGGAAAGTGGGGGACGATATGCGCCAGCAAATCGCAAAGTTCAGCGATATGGGCTTGGATTTCGCCGGGTTTCTGGATGATGAGCGATCCGGCGAGGAGATTATCGGGTATCTGGCGGAGGCCAGGGAGGTGGTGGTGCGGGAGGCGGTGGACGAGATCGTCATCGCCCTTCCCGGTTGGGCGCATGAGCGCACCAACCATCTGGTGGCGGAACTCCACGACCTGCCGGTGAAGGTCTGGGTGATCCCGGATTATTTTTCCATCACGCTGTACCGGGCCAGGGTGGAGGAGTTCGCCGGGATTCCCCTGTTGGACTTGCGGGCGCCGGCGCTGAACGATTACCAGCGCATGCTGAAACGCGCATTTGATCTGGCGGTCACCCTCTTGCTGATGCCTCCCGCGCTGGTGTTGATGGGAATGGCGGCGATCGCGGTGCGGTTGGACAGCCCTGGCCCTGCGCTCTTCCGGCAGAAGCGCGCCGGGGAGAACGGGCGGCTGTTCGAAATGCTCAAGTTCCGTTCCATGGTCTTCAATGCCGAGAAGCTGCGCAATGAGGTGGAGGCGGTGAACGCGGAGGGGGAGGTGGTCCACAAAAGCACTCATGACCCCCGGACGACCCGGGTTGGGCGGTTCTTGCGCCGCACCAGCCTGGACGAGCTGCCCCAATTGTTCAACGTGCTGCGAGGCGATATGAGCCTGGTGGGGCCGCGGCCGGAATTACCTTACCTGGTGGATGAATATGAACTCTGGCAGCGAATACGGTTCGCCATTCCGCCGGGGATGACCGGCTGGTGGCAGATCACCGGACGAAGCGACAAGCCCATGCACCTCAATACCGAAGATGACCTGTATTACGTGCAGAACTACTCCATTGGTCTGGATATTTTCATCTTGTTGAAGACCATCTGGGTGGTTTTGCGAGGCCAGGGCGCGTATTAGGATGGTACTCAGATAGGAGATGAATTGATGAACCGAACCGAACAAACCCCCACGGATTGGGTTTATCTGCGACGAGAGCTTATTTTGATCTTGCTCTGGTCGGTTGCGATCCTGGTGGCCGGGACAACCAACGGGTTGATCCAGTTCCGCGCGCAGGCTGTCTCGGCCATTGCGGGAACCCTTGTTCTGGGCGGGTGGTTGATGTTGAAGCTGACCCGTAAAGAGCGAGTTCCCTGGAGCGGGTTGGAATGGGGATTCTTGATTTTCATGGGTTGCCAGGTTCTGGCCCTGATCTTCTCCCAAGACTTCCGCCGCAGCCTCCCCACAATTTCCTTATACATAGTTTATATCCTGGTGTTCTATCTGACGTTGGATTGGCTGCGGTCGGGATGGCCGGCTGAGTTGATTGAAAAGACTCTCTTGATCGTTGGAGCCATTGTGGTGGGGCTGGCCTTGGTGGATCTGCTGGCCCAATACTTGACCTGGTTTGATCTCACTACCGGGCTGCCTTATGCCCCGGAGTTCAACTACCGGTTGTATTCCCTGTTGGGGGATGCCAACCTGCTTTCGGTTTTTGTGAATTTGCTGATCCCGCTGGCCCTGGCGCGGGCGATTGTTTCTCGAAACCTTGTGCCCAGGGTGTTATTGGTAGGGTTGGTTCTCGGCGGATTGGTCGTGGGAGTGTATGCCGATTCGCGGGGCGGGATGCTCGGGTTGGCCGCCGGAGTTGGCGGGTTGGCGGTGTTATGGATGGGGTTGATGCCTGGCCGGGTGCGTGAGACCGTCCTCCGGGTCTGGGGATACCTGAAGGGCAAGCCCTATCTTCTGGTGATCTTGCTCCTGTTAGCGCTGGCTCCGGTGTTCTATGTGGGCGCTCGCGCCCTCCAATTTGAAGGGGACGCCACCCATGCGCCTATCCTGCGCTCCCGGACTACCTTCTGGTCGGCGGCTTGGGAGGCTTTTCGTTCCTCTCCCGTTGTGGGGGTGGGCCCGGGGACTTATCCCACGGCCTTGATCGCTTATAGTTCAATGCCTCCGAGCCGGCCCTATTTGCACGCCCACAGTTTGCCCTTCACTTTCCTGGCGGACAGCGGTCTGGTTGGCATTCTAGGGTTGGTGGCATTGGTCGTCTTTATCATCAAGGTAGGCTGGAGCGCCTGGGAGGGGATGGACTATGAAGTACAGGCGCGGTGGTTGGCTATAACGGCGAGTCTGGCGGGGTTTGGGGTGCATTCTCTGGCGGATAATTTCTTGCCTTTGCGCTCGATGGGGATTTCGGTGATGGTGTTGTTGGCGATGTGGGTGTATCTGGGGGGGAAGAAGACCGATGTGTCCCCAGAGCCGGACGCGGTCAACCTGGCGTGGTTGGCCGTCCCAGCAGTTTTGATAGCGACATTTGGCCTGTATTCGGTGCGAGGCACTATCGCTCATGCCAGGGCGGTTGATTTTGCTGTTGAAGGAGATTGGGCTGATGCGGCACAGGAGATGGAAAAAGCAGTCTCGGCAGATCCCAGCATGGCGTTCTATTGGTTGGAGAGCGGCTATGCCTATGGGCGGTTGGCCGCGGAGGGAGACCGACAGGCATTGGAGACCGCCATTGAACATTATGAGCGCGGCATCGCGCTGGAACCGGAATACGCCCTCAACCATGCCAACCTGGCGGCTTTGTACTGGCAGGCTGGCCGGGAGAGTGATGCCATTGAGAGCCTGGAGCTTGCCGTCCAGATCGCTCCGCAGGGGCATATCTTCTGGGTGAACCTGGGGCTTTACCGGGAATTGAGCGGAGACCTGGACGCGGCACTAGATGCTTATCGGCAAGCCTTGATGTTGGAAGAGAAGCCTGGCGCTGCGGCGTTCTGGTCGGGGACTGAATTCCGCCAGGATATGGAGAAGGATTGTGGTTGTCGTGAAGCGGCGGGGTCCTTTGATGCGCTCGTCACGGAGGGGCGCGAGGCTATACGTAATGGTGATTTGGCCGCGGCGGAGGAATCCCTCCAGGCGGCATGGCAGCTTGAAAAACAGAAGACGCTTCTCTATATGGGCTTGGGAGAATTGGCCATAGCCCAGGATGATCTGGACCTGGCGGCGCGGTATTTGCGCACCGCCCTTTGGCTGCAAGACTTCTCACATGAAGACAAGATACTCTCTCTCCTCACTCTGACGGAAATCGTGGACCTTCAGGGCGACCATGAACTGGCCTTTGGCGGGTTTGAGCAGGTGTACGCGGCGGTGACCGAATATGGTATCTATGGTTGGGGGACGGAGGGGTGGTCGCCCTATGCCTGGTTCGTGTTCCAAAGAGAGACCTTCCCGGTGGATGTCCTGCCGCAGCTTGAACGCGCCGACTTGACCCCGGAGGTCGCCGACCGCTTGCTCCCGCTGGTGGATATGTACCTGGCCCGCGGTGAGGATGACCTGGCTATGGAGGTGTTGGAGCGATTAGGACTTGCGCTGCCATAATTGATGGCGAATAAAATATTGGGATGATTTTGGGGGATTAAATTGAGAAAAATGATATGATTATGCAGTTCGATTCTTATGTATTATGGTGACCCCATGCGAAAAACCTTTTCTTTGTTATTTCTCTTTGTTTGGGTAGCTATGGGCTGGAGGCCTATTCCTGCTCTGGCCCAAGATCAGGATCTGCCCACCTACGAGGATGTCATATTTGCCATCAATGGTTGGCGGTTTGATAACGGCATGCCATTGTATGCCATCAACTACACCTTGATGGAAGCGGCCAGACAGCAGGGCGAGTACCAGGCCTCTATTGGCGAGGTGGGCCACGAGGACGCAGAGGGCGGATATTCTGAGGATCGGGCCATGGCTCTGGGCTACGGGGATGGCAAGATCGTGTACGTCACCGAGATCGTTTATGGCGGGTGGAACGCGACCGTGGAGACAGCCCTGGAATGGTGGAAGCAATCCCCCAGCCACAACCCGTATATGTTATCTACAGAGTATATGGAGATCGGCGCCTGGGTGGCTGAGGATGAGGACGATACTATATACTATACGGCCGTATTTGGCTATGTGATTGACGGCTCGGTGGGCACCGGCCCCTTTACGGGAGATGCCACCTCGACGGCCATGCCGACCGATGTGCCCGCCTCCACACTCACCCCGGTCTCGTTGACGCCAACCGAGACGGAGACCGCTGTTGAACTAGAGCCGTCTGCCACGCCAACCGAGGCGGCGGCAGTTGTCCTTCCTACCAGTACATCTCAACTCTCAGAAGAAGGGGGCGGGGATTCGTCGAATGTTTTGTTGATCGTTGGATTCATCATATTTGGCCTGTTGATCGCAGGCGGGATCGGATACCTGATATGGTGGGGGATTCAATCGGGACGCAAAGATAGACCCGACTCTGAATCCGGCGGGCCAGCGGGAGATGGAGAGTCGCCCTTCGACGATCTCCCTCACCAGGAGCAGTTCCAGAGGCTGGGACGGTTGGGAGAGAAGGCGTTGGCGTCCTACAACCTGGAAGTCCTTGAGATCAAGCCTCTCCAATACGTGATGAATGCGGCTTTTGAGGTTGAGGCGCGGCCCAAAGATGACCCTGCGGCTGCGGCAGAATATTACACTCTGCGGATCAACGCGCCGGAGATCCATGATAAGGACGCGGTCCGGTCGGAGATGGTCTGGCTGGCTGCCATTCGCCAGGAGACCGATCTCAGCGTCCCCACCCCGCAGATGACTCTCAACGGGGAAAGGGTGACCACCGTGCAAGACTCCGGCGTGCCGCAGGCCCGTCATTGCGTGCTGCTGGGGAGAGCGTCAGGTAAAGCATATAATGAAGAGTTGAACCCGCAGGCTCTGACCTTGGTGGGGGAGGTCATGGCCCAGCTTCACCAGCGCTCCGAGGGCTTCCAGCCGCCATTAGGATTCAAGCGCAAGAAATGGGATATGGCCGGACTGCTGGGGCAGTTCAATAACATTCCGCCGGTGAGGATATTGAATGGGTTGACCAAAGGACAGCTTGAGGTGGTTGACATCGCTGCGGGGAGAGTGGAACAGGCCATGCAGCAGTTAGGGAGCGAACGCTCGGTGTTTGGTTTGATCCATGCCGACTTACAGCAGAAGAATTATCTGTTCTCTAAGAGCCAGGTGAGTTTCACCGATTTCGACTCCTGCGGCTGGGGGTATTATCTTTACGATATCGCGGTCACTTTCTCCGGGTTGCTCGACCGGGAGGATTACAACTCGCTGGCGGATGCCTTTCTCAGCGGCTACCGGCGGGTGCGACCTTTATCCCCCGAACACGAGGCCTTGATTGAAGCCTTCATCGGCGCCCGGTTGATGACCTTTGTTTTGGTCTTGGTAGGGTATGCGGAGAAGGCGCTGCGGAGCGGCGACCCCGCCAAGCAGATCGAACGCCAGTTTGATATTCTGAGGCAGTTTTTAAGCAGTTGAGAACTTGATGGAGTGAAATGGTTTACGAAGATTGGTTTGTTTATGCGCTGATCGGCCTTTACATCTGGTTGATGTTCTGGCGGCTGAAGGTCATCCATATCTTCTTGCAGCGTCCCTACCTGCGAGCCTGGCGTGCCTTTGCCACCGACAGCGGGTTGGAATTTCTGGGCGGCAGCTTCTTTGGGACCGGGGCGCGGCCGCCGAAAATTCAAGGGAGCTATCACGGGCGGGAGGTCAACATCAACCCAGACACGCGGGGGAGGATGGGTTTCAAGGATTCGGAAACTCACGTGACGGTCTCGTTGGAGAATCCTTTTTCAAGGAAATACCCTATGGGCGGGCTGCTTTTCGTGAGGGCCAAGGCCAAGCCGGATAAATTCTTCAAGGAGCTTATGACTCGGGTGGCCGACCGTCCGGAAACCAACACCCAAGACCATCCCGAGTTCGACATCAAGAGCTGGCCGCCGAGCCTGGGCAATTATCTTCTGCGCACCGGCAACCTGTCCCAGGTCATCGCTCACCCGGATTTCGTCGGTATCTTGATCCAGCAGCAGAATATGTACTACCAGAAAAAGAACCTGGCCAAAGATTCGGACGATCTGCATACTTTGATTGACCAGTTGTGCGAATTGGTGGATGTTTTTGAAAAGTTTGCCAAGATTTGGATGCATTGAGATTTTAAGGCGATACTTCAGCAATCCCCTGGCGATCCATCTTTCCAGACGGAAGGGCTACATCTCCGCCCGGATGACCTGGGCGCTGGGTGTGGCATAGGAGATTGAGGTGAACGGTGAGAATTATCACGCCATCCTCATCCCTGGCGGAGGGTTGACAGATAAGGGTGAGTTACTCCCCTGGGTGAAGGCGCGCTTGAACCGCGCTTTGGAGATCGAACCGGGAGAGACTTTCATCACCTTGAGCGCGGGGACCACCCACAAGCCCCTGCCGCGGGATGCGGAGGGCTTCCCTATATTCGAGTCTGTGGCGGCGGCGGGGTACTTGCGCCTCAATGGAGTTGACCCACAGCGCATTCTCACCGAGACTAGTTCGTATGACACTATTGGGAACGCCTACTTCGCCAGAGTGATCCACGTCCAGCCGCGGGGTTTCCGCAGGCTGCTGGTCATCACGTCGGCCTTTCACTTGCCGCGGACCGAGGCTGTATTCCGGTGGGTGTTTGGGCTGGATGCGCCGGAGGGGTATTATGATCTGCATTTCGAGGCGACGCCGGATGTGGGTATGGCGGAGGTGGTCTTGGAGACCCGAAAGATGAAGGAGAGGGCGCGTCTGGCGCAAGTGGAGGAATTGAGGGGTAAAATCCGCACGATGGCGGCGTTCCATGAGTGGCTGTTCACCGAACATGGGGCCTATGCGGTGGGGGCGCTGCCGGAGGTTGAGGAGGGGGAGATTGTGGATACGTATTGAGTTAGGAAAATTTGAGAAGAACCGATGAAAATTGATCTCCAACCAGCCTCCCTCGCAGAGAAACCTATCCTCCGCAATCTGATGGAGTTGTACCAGCACGACTTCAGCGAGTTCGATGGGGAGGAGGTGGACGAGGATGGACGGTTTGGTTATATGTATCTGGATGAATACTGGACTGAGCCGGAGCGTCATCCTTTCCTGGTGCGGGTGGAGGGCAAACTGGCGGGATTCGTGCTGGTTCGGGAGATAGAACTGGACGGCGAACAGGCTCACGCTATCGCCGAGTTCTTCGTGATGCGGAAATATCGCCGCCGTGGGGTTGGCCGGGCATTGGCAGAGCGGGTCTTGGCGATGTTCCCCGGCAGGTGGCAGGTGGGGGTGTTGGCGGTGAATGAGCCTGCAATGGTGTTCTGGCGGGAGGCTGTTAGCCGGTATTCGTTCGAGGAGCGGCAGGAGGAGGGATGGGAGGG
>CBDUUP010000102.1:0-12272 GCA_965370435.1 uncultured Anaerolineales bacterium
GAGGGCGCTGTAGATGAGGCCCCCTCGCCGGTGATCTTCACTTTTGACGCCAATAACGCCACCTCGTTGCCCGGAACCATCCTTTGCACTCAGTTAACTACGGATTGCACCGGCGGCGCTGACCCTACGGCTGATGCCGCTCATCTATACGCATTCCACACCTTCAACTTCTTCTACAATTATCACGGTCGTATCAGTTATGATGGAAGCGGCTCGGCGATCGTCGTAACCGTCCATTATGACGTAGATTACGCCAACGCCTTCTGGAATGGAGAACAAATCGTTTTCGGCGATAGATACGGCTACGCCCTGGCCGACGACGTAGTGGGCCACGAGATAGCCCACGGTTTCACCGATTACGGATCGAACTTGTACTACTACTACCAATCCGGCGCTATCAACGAGTCCTTCTCCGATCTGTGGGGGGAATTCGTGGATTTGACCAATGGGTACGGAGACGACAGCCCCGGCGTGCGTTGGTCACATGGTGAAGATGTCACTGGGAAAGGTCCTAATCGTGACATGGCAGACCCAACCCTCTTTGACGACCCTGACAAGGTGACCAGTTCTTTGTATTACATTGGCGGTGGAGACAACGGCGGTGTACATACCAACAGCGGCATCAACAACAAAGCTGTTTACCTGATGGTAGATGGAGGCATCTTCAACGGTTACACCATCTCTGCTTTGGGTATTGCCAAGGTCGCCGCCATTTATTATGAAGTGCAGACCAGCCTGCTGACCTCCGGGTCGGATTACAAAGACCTCTATCATGCCCTCTATCAAGGGTGCCTCACCCTGGTAGGCGGGTCGGAAGGCATTGTGGAAGCTGACTGCCAATCGGTACGTTACGCCACAATAGCTGTGGAAATGAACCGCAACCCCTCAAAAAAATACAATCCTGAAGCCCAAGCTTGTCCCTCTGGATACGCTCCCGATGACCTATTCTACGACGATTTTGAAGATAATGTGGACAACTGGAGCGGCAATTCTGATTACTGGATCTGGACTACGGGGTTTGCAGCCAACGGTGTAGCCAGCCTTTACGGCACTGACTACTACTGGTGGACAGATGAAGCCATGGAGATGATTGTAGACGTATATCTGCCAGCAGGCTCGCAACCTTTCTTACACTTCAACCATGCGTTTGGGTTTGAAGACCCGAACTACGATGGCGGGTGGATTGAGATCAGTGACGATGGGGGTACTACGTGGACGGATATTAAGCCATTGTTTGACGACGGGTTGAATTATGGCGGAACCCTTGCCGAAGGCTGGGAGAATCCTAATGAAGGGCACCGGGCTTTCATTGGCGATAGTCATGGATACGTCTCTACCCGCTACGATTTAAGCTCGATGAAGGGAAAGAACGTACGCATCCGTTTCCGCATTAGCACCGACTTCTATTATCGAGATCTAGGCTGGCTCATTGATGATTTGCGCTTTTACACCTGCGTGGTTGATCCAGGTGTTGATCCTGAAATCTTTAGCGATGGCTTTGAGTATGGTGATTTCTCCGCTTGGTCTGCTGTTAAAACCGGCGGGAAGGATTTATTGATTCACCCCCGGGCGGCCTTGGAAGGCCGCTATGGGGTGGCGGCCATTATCAACGATAGAGACAAACTGATTTTGGTGGACGACAGCCCCGACGCGGAAACTCGCTACCGGGCGCAATTCTACTTCGATATACGCAGTCTCTCTCTGGCCCCCAACCAAGGAATCGGTCTCCTGATGGCGAGTGGTGTGGCAGGCAAGCCCTTCCAGTTGTTTGCGGGGTGGGATGGGGCGCAATACTTTGTAGTGGCCCGGATTATGGATGATAATGGGATTTGGAATTTCACCGCCTATCATCCCCTTGCAGACGCCCCCACTTTAATTGAGATTGATTGGTCGGCGGCCAGCGCCCCAGGAGCCGATGATGGCTTCTTCAGCCTTACCGTGGGTGGCGTACTTCTGGAAACCCTATCGGGGTTGGATAACGATACTTACAGTATTGATAAAGTAATACTTGGGCCATTCTATGTATTCCCGTCGGCCAGCGGAATTGTGCTCTTCGATAGCTTTGCCTCAGCCCGCGGGCCTTTTGCTCCACCCTAGAGCCAAAGGATGAGTTGGTGAGCATCAACTCACATTTTTATCAATAGTGTTGATTTCCTACAAAAGAATAATATTAGACCCTGCCATCCCGGCAGGGTCTAATATTATTCTTATCCTCAACATCTTCCCAGGCGGTATAATAAGTCTCCCATCTGAGTTGTCAAGACTAAATATGGAGCTTATCGTTACCCATCCTGAGGAGTTTATTCATGTCTACAGATTTTTTCAATGCCCGCCATACGCTCAAGACCTCCCGCGGCGAGTATGTCATTTACCGGTTGGACAGCCTGGAAAAGCTGGGCTATGACCGGTTAGGGCGCCTGCCGTTCTCCATCCGGGTTTTGCTGGAGGCTGTGCTGCGCCAATGCGATGGGGAGACCATCACCCAGCAAGAGGTCATAAACCTGGCCAACTGGCAGCCCCAGGTGTCCCAGCGCAGCGTGATGTCCTTCCAGGTAGGCCGGGTGGTGATGCAGGACTTCACCGGCGTGCCCGCGGTGGTGGACCTGGCCGCCATGCGCTCGGCCATGTCCCGTCTGGGCGGAGACCCGGCCCGCATCAACCCCCGGGTGCCGGTAGACCTGGTGATAGACCACTCTGTGCAGGTGGATTTCTTCGCCAGCCCGGACGCCCTGCGCCGCAACGCCGAGATTGAGTTCCAGCGCAACCGGGAACGCTACGAGTTCCTCCACTGGGCGCAAAACGCCTTCGATAACTTCCGGGTGGTGCCCCCCGCGACCGGCATCGTCCATCAGGTCAATCTGGAAAACCTGGCCCAGGTGGTGATGGTTAATGAAGAGAACGGGGAGAGAGTCGCTTTCCCCGATACGCTGGTAGGCACCGACTCGCACACCACCATGATAAATGGGCTGGGTGTGGTTGGCTGGGGCGTGGGCGGCATCGAGGCCGAGGCCGCCATCCTGGGCGAGCCGATTGATATGCTGACCCCCGACGTGGTCGGTTTCAAGCTCACCGGACAGATGGGCGAGGGCGTGACCGCCACCGACGCCACCCTCACCATCGTCGAGATGCTGCGAGAGCAGGGCGTGGTGGGCAAGTTCGTCGAGTTCTTCGGGGCCGGCCTGGACGCTTTGTCGCTCCCCGACCGGGCCACTATCGCCAATATGTCCCCGGAGAACGGAGCCACTATCACCTTCTTCCCCGTGGATGAGGAGACCCTGCGCTACTTGCGCTTGACCGGCCGTTCGGAAGAGACCATTGAACTGGTGGAAAGCTACTGCAAGGAACAGGGTATCTTCCGCACCGGCGACACCCCCGACCCCGAATACACCGCCATTCTGGAACTCGACCTGGGAACCGTTGAACCCAGCCTGGCCGGACCTAAGCGCCCTCAAGACCGGATCTCTCTGGGCCGGATGAAGGAGACCTTCCAACAAGCGCTGGCCGCGCCCAAATCGGCGCAGAGCTTTGGATTGAGCCAGAAAGACGTGAAACGCAAAGGCGCGATGGGCACCAACGGCGGGGAGATCGAGATGGGGCACGGGGCGGTGGTCATCGCCGCCATCACTTCCTGCACCAACACCTCCAACCCCTCGGTGATGCTGGGCGCGGGCCTGCTGGCCAAGAAAGCGGTCGAACGCGGCTTGACAGTCAAGCCCTATGTGAAGACCAGTCTGGCCCCCGGCTCCCGCGTGGTGACCGAATATTTAACCCAGGCCGGGTTGATCGAACCGCTGGCCGCTCTGGGCTTCAACCTGGTGGGTTACGGCTGCACCACCTGCATCGGCAATTCGGGACCCCTGCCGGGCGAGGTAGTCAACGCCATCACCGACGCTGACCTGGTGGCCGCGGCGGTGCTCTCCGGCAACCGCAATTTCGAGGGCCGCATTCATCCCTATACCCTGGCGAACTACCTGGCCTCCCCGCCGTTGGTGGTCGCTTACGCCCTGGCTGGCACGGTGGACATAGACCTGACCAGCGATCCCCTGGGCATGGATAAAGACGGCCAACCGGTCTACCTGAGCGACCTATGGCCCAGCGCGGAGGAGATCAGAGAAGCCACCGCCCAGAACGTGAAGCGGGAGATGTTCGTCGAGCGCTACGCAAACGTGTACTCTGGCAACCCCACCTGGAACGCCATCTCCGCCTCCGGCGACCAGGCCCTATTCGAGTGGGACTCCGGCTCCACCTACGTGCAGGAGCCGCCCTTCTTCCTCCAATTGACCCCCGAAACGCCCTCCATCCAGGAGGTGCGCGGGGCGCGGGTTCTGGCCCTGCTGGGCGACTCGGTCACCACCGACCACATCTCCCCGGCGGGCGCGATTCCGGCCAAGGAACCGGCGGGGCAATATCTGATCGCCAACGGGGTGCAGCCGCGGGAGTTCAACTCTTTCGGCTCCCGCCGGGGCAACGACCAGGTGATGACCCGGGGCACCTTTGGCAACATCCGCTTGAAAAACCGGCTGGTCCCCGGCGTGGAGGGCGGCTATACCCGCTACCTCCCCGACGGAGAGCAGATGACGATCTATGAGGCTGGCATGAAATATCAGGAGGCCGGCGTGCCGCTGGTGGTGCTGGCGGGGAAAGAGTACGGCGCTGGCTCCAGCAGGGACTGGGCGGCCAAAGGAACCTTGCTCCTGGGGGTCAAAGCCGTCATCGCCGCCTCTTACGAACGCATCCACCGCTCCAACCTGCTGATGATGGGCGTGCTGCCCTTGGAATTCAAACCCGGCGAGGATGTGGAGAGCCTGGCGCTCACCGGCGAGGAGTCCTTCGACATCACCGGCCTGGACGACGATTTGCAGCCGCTAAGCGAAGTCACCGTGACCGCTCACCGCTCCGACGGCGGTGCGACCACCTTCAAAGCCCTGGTCCGCCTGGACACGCCCGTGGACGTGGAGAGCTACCGCCACGGCGGTATCCTGCACAAAGTACTGCGAGAGATGGCGGGGGAATAAGGAAACGATACGAGCACGATCAAACCCTAAGACTCCTTGAGCTAAGGATAAGCGCCGCGGGATTGTCTGCGGCGTTTTTTTCTAATAATCCCTGTAACGATGATCGTTTATCCACAATAAAACTACGGTTATCGAGGTGATGGGATAGATGGATCTGGATGATTTATAATTTCATCGTAAACTTTATGGCAAGTGTCCTTAAAATCTTTGAAGTATTGCTCAACTACGAAAAAATACTTGCCAGTGTCCAAGCTTCCAATACCATATTGGACAGGCCCAATTAGCGCACTTGGGGCAACATTTATACCTGGTTTGTCTCCATCAATAGTTACACCCATGTTTACCTTACCGCTCAACATGGAAATCACACAGTTTCCCTTTATAAAGTACTCATGAGCCATCCCGCAACGGAAAACCCCGTACACGTTGACTTCTTGTTTGAATGCCTCATAGTCTGGTCCCATCAAGTTGAAAAATGCGTTAAATCGCGCCTCGTCTCTTATTTTTCTGGAAAAGCTTCCCAGTTTTAATCCCCCCATGAACTCAGTGTAACAGAGTAATCCCAACGCACACAGAAAATTGCCTCCCCCTGTATAAGTTCGGCTTGCACCCGGTATTTCTAATCCTGATTTTGCTAAGGCAATTTCTCGTTCAATATCTGAAAAGATGAACCCAAATATGAATTTATCAAAGTAATCTTTGACTTCCTGTTTTCCCATTTTATTAAATCCTTATGGTAGAAATATTACCAGTTTAATTAGAAATGAATTCGAATAATAATATCATCAGTGTGCACGCAAATGTTGTCAGGAAATTGGAGGCTGTTCCAATTGGTAGCAAAAAACAGGTCAAAATGTCGGAAAACTCCCCTAAATAGCTCAAATTTTGTGCTCGATGAGGTGAAAAATGAATTTGCGGAAAAACTTCTGACAACATTTGCGTGCACACTATCATCACCTATCCAGGCGATTTCATAATATACATGTTAGCGCAAACGCACTGTGCCGTCAATGTGATAACCACGATTTAATGATGATTACCTGGGGTTGAGAGAAGAGTATAATTGAGTCCATGAGTAAAAGAGGATAATATGACAGAAAATGCATTACGACAATTACAATCGTTGGCAAATACCTCAAACTCGGACAACATCGGTGATGCTCTCGTTAAAGCTATCGTTATTTCATCCGCATTCGCTGATCCAGCAAAACTGGACGATGCCGAGATTTATCTTTCTAAGCTACGTGACATAGCCAGAAAAGCGGATGTTGGATGGAGGGTATTTAAAACACCTCCGAAAACATCACACCCTATCACTGACAGTGAGGCCGCACAACTTATTTTGATAAATTTTAGATTACATGAGTTAATATATTGTTATGAAAGAGTAGAAGAAGCTAGTGCCTTGACCTGGGCGCGCTCGACACCAGTTCGATTCTATGTAAATAGTATCTTTCACTATATTAGCACCTTTTTCTTACTGGATTTGAAAAGAAACCAGAAAGCGGGGCTCCCATATCCCGGTACTGTAATTAAAGTGTTCCATCCCTTAGGGTGTGATGATTTACTAAACCCAATTTACCAAATCTTGGATACATCCTTTGGAACAACAACTTTTAGGGAAACAATACGCAGAGTTCGAAACAGCCAATTTGTTCATGGTACTTTCTCTCCCAATGATATTAAAAAGCTGGTTAAAGAAACTAGAATACATGAGATAAAACAACAATTATTATTCAACTCACTACAGTGGAGACTTTTTCATCAAATTGTAGTACTCAGACTAAAGATCATCGCATTATTGACTGACGCAAACATTGACCCTTCAACATTCTCTCACCAATTCGTTGATTTGTATAAAACACAATAACAACGACTAATTCTCAAGAATCGCGATTCCATAGGTGCGACTCTTCCCACGTAGATATTTCTCCATTGAGTGTAGAAAGAACCATTCCTCCCCTTCAGAGGCCGCCCACATCACGCCAGATACGAAATCGGCTAATTGCACAAATGGTTCAATCTTTGAATCAAAGAACTTAACATTTAGATAAATCTTTTCAACATGCACTCGATTTTGCTTTGGAAGCTTTGATAAGTCTCCAAATGTATTCATAAACTCAGTCCGAAGTTTCTTTTCTTCTTTCCGAGTACCTAGATGATCAAACCAAATTTCACCGGTTTGCCCACTAAATTCTTTGAGGTAAAGAGCAAATTGACCAAGGAGAACCGCAAGAAGATTTCCAATATCTATTGCATTATTACCTTTAGGTGTTTTATCATTCTTGTATAACGAACTTG
Organism: uncultured Anaerolineales bacterium; assembly: GCA_965370435.1. Taxonomy (GTDB): domain Bacteria; phylum Chloroflexota; class Anaerolineae; order Anaerolineales; family UBA11579; genus CBDUUP01. The sequence continues at coordinate 7,317 of CBDUUP010000102.1, forward strand.
CTTTGTCTTTCCGTACTATTGTCGTTATAGGGAATAGATAAGCTTCATTAAATAGTTTATGTAAAGCCCATAGAGCTTGATTACGTCTCTCAATTCGTTTATTTGTTTTCAAGGGATTCAACCCCTTATGCCTCCCTGGGAAAAAGTGACTCCATTTTAATTCTGCACTGCTATCCACACATAGTTCATCTTTGATTTCTTGCCAAACAGAAACCAGCTTTGAACGATTTGATAATTTAGTAGCAAATCCACCAATAGTAAAAGTCCGTTTAGGATTTGGCCAAACTGGGGTACCATGTTCATCACAAGCTAGTACAAATTTGTCATTCATTGACATGCTTCCTCTGCTTCAAGAATTCAGTTTTTTCAAAAAGTTTCCCACCACCCTCACCGCCTCCTTTACCATCTTGTATCCCCTCAACCCGCAAACGATCTTCCAGGGCGCGCCGAAATGCGGCTCCGCTATCGTATCTCACGCGCCGACCTCCTCTGCCAGTTCGGTCTTGATTAGGCGATTAGCTCGACCCCTGCGCCGGGCAGCCTGTTTGAGGAGGCTTGTCCGGGTTGTGAGACCTCGCTGGAGGGCCTCATGGATAGCTTGATGGACAAGTTCAGTTGCCAGACCGCTGGCGGCGACATCGGCAATTGTGCGGGAGACTTTGGTTATCGGGAGTCCCGCCCGGCTGGTGATTTCATCTGCCCGTAGTTGGTTTGTGTGGAGGCGGATATCTTTTCGCCGTCTTGAGGCGGTGCGCGGCACGATAACGTGAACTTTACTGGGAATCGCATCAGAGAGTTCGTAAACAGCCAGTGCGCTCTCGTGAGAGATCACCGATTTAGGGCCGGTTCGCAGCCAAGCCACGAAAAGATCTTCATGAGGGGAACCCGGGAAATGGACCAGCCGATAGATCCCATGAGCAATACGTATAAATTTACCAATTTTGGCATTGTTGGAGAGACGTTCCCACGAGAATCCTACTTCACGCGCCTGGCGCGCAGTGAAATAACCAGCCTGGTTTTCAGCAATTTGGTAAAGAAGATCGTAATCTGGTTTTGTACTCATGTATGTAATACCTTAGTTTAAACCTAAGTTATTGCATACATTATCTCAGATATTTGATAAAATGTCCAGCGCTTTTTTCTCACGGCAGCACGCCCCACAGCCGGACCGTGCCGTACCAGGAGGCCGAGATCAAAAAGCGGCCATCGGGGGAGAAACATAATCTTTCCTGCAAAATAAGAGGCCCTTCTACCGAGTGTATCCTCTCTCCATCGCTCAACCGCCATAGACTGAAACCGTTCACATAAGAGGCGGCGAGAATTTGATTATCAGGCGAGAAAGCTACAGCAGAGCTGTATTCGTTAATCTCAAATTCATAAAGCATCATGCCATCCTCCACCCTCCATACAGAAACGTAATCATACCCGGCGATAGCCAGGAGTTGACTGTCCGAAGAAAAAGTCACATCTTGAATACTATAGCCTGGATGTTCAAATTCGCGAAAGAGCATTTGAGCGAGGCCATCACTGCCGACGAGATGAACCTGCACAACGGCAGTATCAAAAAGACTGCTAACTGCTATGAATTGTCCATCCGGCGAAAAAGAAATTTTGCGGTACTCCTCCTCGATGGCAACTACCGCCCCATCACTCAATCGCCAGACCACCGAGTTATCATCCCAATATAACGCTCGCATGGTTTCTCCATCCGGTGAGACGGCAAATCCATAGGGGCCAATTGGAGTGGTGATTGACTCTGGCGCTTCAAGTTGAACCTGGCGAACCAACGCTAGATCGCTCACCCGGCGAAAACGCACCCATTTCTGGTCTAGCACCGTTATCAACCTTTGGCTGTCGGCTGAGAATGCTACCGCCAATTCCTTCCGGGGCAATAGCACCATGGAACCATCCCTCAACCGCCACAGCCGGGATTCCTGCGCCAACCATTCACCGTCTGGAGAGGTGAGTAACTCGTTCATTCCATAAATCCAAGTTAGGTAATTACGCCACCTCTCGCTTCTTTCATGTTCGATGGCCCCATTGCCCGCATTCACCAAAGTAATCGTTCCAATGTTATGAGAGATTATAGATTGTCCATCCGAGGAAAATGAAACCTGAGTGCTGCCTAGGGATGATCTCCATAACAAAGTACTTTCTTTATACGCCCATAAGAAAACTGTTCGAAAACCATTAGCACTGACCAAGAATTCTCCATCCGGACTGAAATCCAAACTATTTATAATACTTAGTGGAGGGCCGGAGAGCGCTGACCTTCCCCACGTGTTGTTGAATTCTTCTTCAGTTTGCAGTTGGTATAACAATCTCCCATCGCTAACCCGCCATACTTCGATGAGGCCATCAAAATCCCCTCTAGCAACATACTGTCCGTCGGGGGAGAAAGTCGCTGATGAAATAGACCTTTCATCTGTTTCCATAGGATGGATTATTTCTCCATCCTGCAGCCACCGCAAGTCTTCGTCAGTGACGTACATCTCTTTATCCAGTGAAAAGGCCAAGATATAGGTATCGGATATTTTTCTAACCAGACTCCCGTCTTCAACATCCCATATATAATAATCGTAGTCTCCCGTAAAAAGAAATTGACCATCCCCGGTAAAGAAAATGACGTCCGGTGCATAGCTGTGATCTATAGTCCTCAACACCTCCAGCATTTTACCGTCTTCCATTTGCCAGAGACGGACGGTTTCATCGCTCGATCCAGAAGCAAGTATTTGCCCATCAGGTGAGAAGGCCAGCGGTAACACCTCTCCATCGTGTCCCTGCCATTGATCCAGGTAAGCCCCATCACTAACCTGGTAAGTCGCAATTTGTCCATAATAAGCGCCCAGTGCCAGCACATCCCCCGCAGGTGAAACCGCCATGCTGCTCACCCCGGCGGGGACTTCAATCCGCCATATCTCATCCAGGGTACCTGTCTTATACGCGTAAACCCCCACCGTGGTTTGCACCAACATCATCCGGCCATCCGGGGTATGCTCCACTTGATTGATATTGCCATATCCCCATCGTGCCACTTCTCTCAACAGGTGTGCATTGTCGGGAGAAATGGCCCCCACTGGATCAGGGGGTGGGGTGCCATTCCTGGCGTAATCCGTCGGAATGGGGGTTGGTGTGAAAGTGAGGGTCGGCGTGGGGGTTCGCGTCGATGTAAAAGTTGGCGCAAAAATTGTTCCTAAAAATGCTTCGGCGGTTTGTTCGAATTGGGCCGTGCGAGTGCGATCCAGCGTAAGGGTTTGGGTGGGTGTGATGGATGGGGTGACCGTCTCACTGGCAGATCGGGTAGGTGAAAGGGTCGGTGCGATACGCCGAGGTGTAGTTGTGACCTCGAGCGAACCTGAAGCGCAGGCCAACAACATCAATATCAACCCCACCAGAGAGAGAAATCTTTTTTGGTTTTCCATCTTGCCCTCCACAAGATCACATGACTTACCTTCTAGACGTTCAATTCACCCAAAAAGTTTCCCACCACCCTCACCGCTTCTTCCTCCGTCGCATATCCCCTCACCATCAACAACGGATCCGTATTCCCCAGGATCATCTTGGAGACCTTCAGCCCCTCTTGATAACAGCACAACACCGGCTTGCCGGCGTTCAAAGCGTAGCCGATCTCAAACCCGACCCCGTGGGAGGGCGTGCTGACCTCCGCCACCAGGGCGTCGCTCTCGTTGATCCAGGCGACGTCGCGGGCGAAGACCGTCAGCGGGTCCACCACGCCTTCGTCCTCCATCACGGTGGAAAAAGCTAACTGGGCGGTGAGCACCTCGTGGCCGTCGTCCAGCATGGATTGAACGATGACCTGGTAAACGCCCTCGTCGTCCCGCCCCCCGGTGATCGAGCAAGCAAAGTAGATTTTCATTCCTCGAAAGACCCCGGCAGGCCAGGAGTGTGCGGCCTTTCCCTGCGCGACTCCCGCCAGGTACTGAGCGCGCTGTCAATCTCGGTGCTCAGGGCCATCCAGTCGGCAACGGTGAAGACAAAACCGGGCGAGTCGGGCAGAAACATGTGCCGGGGCAGGAAGAGGCGCAATGCGCCCCGCGACATGGGCAGGGCGTTCAGCCGGAGGGTGAGAACCGTCTGGCCGTAAAAGGGAGCCAGGATATGTTTTTCCGACCTGCGCAGGTTTTTGGCCGGGAACAGGCGGTGGAAGTCGGTGGGGTTCACTCCCTTCACCCGGCGATAGGACACCTTGAGCCGCAAGAAGGGCGTCACCACCCGCAGGTGGTCGGCGAAGGCCTGGACGTAGTTCATCTTGGGGGCCTGTCGGATGAACACCGTAAAGACCAGCGAAGCGATCCCGGTCACCAGAGTCAGGGTATCGAAGGGGGGGAGCAGCTCGGGGAAATAGCCGAACCAAGTCGTCACCCACACCGTGACCAGCAGCAAGCCGATCAATAACGTAGATCCCCGGTAGCGGTGTGACCAGCGGTTGTAGATCAGCAAGTGGTAGCGTTTTCCAGCTCGACGCGTTTTCATGGCTGTTCTCCTTTATCTTCGGGGGCGTCTCCGTGGGGGTGGGACTCGTGCCAGGCCCAGGCGCTGGCGATGATGTCCTCCAGGTTGGGAACTTGAGGCTGCCAGCCCAGCTCGCTGCGGATGCGCTCCGCAGAGGCCACCAGGCGGGGCGCGTCGCCGGGCCGCCGGGGCGATTCGACCGCCGGGATGGGATGGCCGGTCACTTTGCGGGCCGCCTCAATGACCTCCAACACCGAGTATCCTTTGCCGTTGCCCAAATTATAGACCAATCGGTCCCGCTCCCCCAGGGCATCCAGGGCCAGCAGATGGGCGGAGACTAGGTCGGTGAGGTGGATGTAATCTCGGATGCAGCTCCCATCGGGGGTGGGATAGTCTGTGCCGAAGACGTAGATAGCCTCTCGCTGGCCGAGGGGTGCCTGCAAGGTCAAGGGGATGAGGTGCGATTCGGGCTGGTGGGCTTCC
>CBDUUP010000103.1:0-12196 GCA_965370435.1 uncultured Anaerolineales bacterium
ATCTTCTGACCATATCGTCCATTTTCGTATCCATCGCTGATTTGTGAGAACGATAACAGATGATGTATTAGAGTAAGTTGTATCTACTTTCAACTCGTTCCAAAAAAAGCTCCTACTGTTTTTTGTAGAAACTACGTGTTTTGTTGCTATTCCAATAAATACTACTTTTTCACCAGAAAGTAAAGCTGATTGATATATATATTTGATACTTGGTTCATAACATTTACTGACCTTGCTAAGAGCGATTTCTAGATTGATTTCTTCAATTTTCTCCATTATTAGAACCTCCTGATTTGTATAACCTAAATAACTGAAATGTAGTACAACAAACTATTTATTCCCATTTTAGCATACATTTTTAAGCAGTGTTTTTCACAATTAGATCCAAGGCATTATTTTGGCAACAGATGCCATTGAATTGAGAGTGGTCATTTTCCATTACTTATTCTGCCTACCCAAAACCCCTCCCCTCGGCTATAATCGGCAGTCGGGATACCCTCCCCAACGACACTAACAACAAAGTGCGAGGCAATGATCCATGATTGACGTAAATGAACTGCGAAAAGGCGTCACCTTTGAATTAGACAAAAATATCTTCAAGGTCCTGGAATATGAGCACCATAAACCCGGGCGGGGGAAGGCCACTATCCGGGTTCGGGTGCGCAACCTGCGCTCTGGGGCTAACCTGGATATGTCCTTCAACTCTGGCGACCGGGTGCAAGACATCCGGCTGGACCACCACGCAGTCCAATATCTTTATACCGACGGCGAATTCTACCACTTCATGGACCTGCAAACATACGAGCAGCCCGCCATCCTGGGCGAGGTGTTGGGAGAGGCCGCCCAATACCTGGTCGAGAACCTGGAAGTGAAACTGACCTTCTACGAAACCGAGCCCCTGGATATTGCCCTGCCCACCGGCGTGGAACATAAAGTGGTGGAAGCAGACATGTCGGTGCGGGGCGATACCGCCACGGGAGTCAATAAACGAGTTGTCACCGAGACCGGGCTGGAGGTGCAAGTGCCTGGATTTGTGGAGGTGGGCGACACTATCCGCGTTGATACCCGGACCGGCGATTACATCACTCGCGTATAATCATCCCATGATCACGCCAGCCGGAAAAGAGTGCAAGTATTTCTATGGGGACTACCACCGCGGCCGAGACCGGGAGGAATGCCGCCTGCTGGAAAACGCCGATCCTCCCCAGCGGTGGCGTCCAAGCCTATGCTCTAATTGTCCGGCGCCGGATATTCTCAAGGCCAACTCCTGCGAAAATATGCACCTCAACGCTCAAGTCGAACGGCCATTATTTATCTTGAAGCCCCGCGTGGTCATCTCAACTTACTGCGTCAAATCCAACCAGAAGGTCCGGGAGCCTCAGGTTGGCTGCGGACAATGCCATTCCCTGCCCGAGTTCTTCATCGGAGAACCCAATGACCCTGACCCTGCTGGTTGACCTTGACGACACCTTAATCTCCAACAGCATGGACACCTTCCTGCCCCCATATATCCGGGGGTTTTCTGAATATCTGGCCGGAATGACCGACTCGACTCAAGTTGCAGAGATTCTGTTCAAGGCCACCGCTATCATGCGGGACAACCAGAGGCCAGACCGCACGCTCAAGGAAACCTTCGACCCAGCCTTCTACCCAGCGCTGAACCTGGATCAAGAAAATGCCCGTGAGGTTCTGGAATTATTCTATAGCGAGTATTTCCCCAGTCTGGAGGCGGTCACTGAACCCCGCCCGGAAGCTGTGGCCCTGGTAAAAGAAGCCTTCGCCCGGGGGTACCGGGTGGTCATCGCCACCAACCCTCTTTTCCCCCTTGACGCCATCGTCCAACGGCTGGGATGGGCTAATCTCTCCCCGGAGGAGTACGACTTCGCCTTGATCTCCAACTATGAGACGTTCCACTTCGCCAAACCCAACCCCACATATTTCGCCGAGGTGTTGGCCCAGCTTGGCTGGCCCGCCGATCCGGTCGTCATGGTGGGAGACGATATAAATAATGACATCGAGGCAGCCCGCTGCGTGGGCTTGCCTACGTACTGGGTGACGGACAACTCAAGTGGTCGCTCTTCTGCGGAATCCTTGCCTCCCGCCGGGGTCGGACGGTTGTCGAATTTCCTTCCCTGGTTGGATGATCTCTCCCTGGAAGATCTAAAACCCGACCTCTCCACTCCCCAGGCGATCTCTGCCATCCTGCGGGCCAATCCGGCGGCGCTCTCCACCTTGACCGCCCAACTCCCGGAAGAAAAGTGGGCTTCGCGAATCTCGGAGCAGGAATGGAATCTCACCGAAATCGCCTGCCACCTTCGAGATGTAGAAGCAGAGGTTTACCTGCCCCGGGTGCAAAACATCCTGAAGGAAGAAAATCCCTTCATCGCGGGGATAGATACGGATAGCTGGGCGGAGGAACGAAATTACGCCTGCCAAAGCGGTCCAGCAGCCCTGGAAGAATTCACCCAGATCCGCATGCAGACCCTGGAAACGCTAGATAGTTTGGGTCCAGAAGGCTGGCAGCGTCCGGCCCGGCACACCATTTTCGGCCCCACGCATTTGCTTGAACTGGTGGGAATCCTGGCCAGCCACGACCGCCTGCACCTCCAGCAGATCTATCAAATCCTGAATAAATAACCGCCTGGAGGAGGAATAAATAACAACATTCCTCGCTCTCGCCTTTCTTTAATGGTTAACGTTGGATTAAGAATTCTCGACAAACCGCATCCAATTTGACCAGAGCGTGTTATAGTAGCCAACAAGATAGGATCGGGCTAAGACCCAGTCTGAGAAAAATTCTATCCAAGGAGCGTATTTTGCGCAAACCCGTTGTCATCACAGGCCTAGGGTGCATCACCCCGCTGGGGAATGACGTAAAAACCACCTGGGAGAATATCAAGGCGGGGAAGTCCGGCGGTGGGACGATCACCCATTTCGACGCCAGCGGTTTTAAATGCCAGATCGCGGCGGAGGTCAAGGGATTCGATGGCGAGGCCCTTTTCGGAAGAAAAGAAGCCCGCAAAATGGACCGATTCTCCCAATTGGCCGTGGCCATAGCTAGCCAGGCCCTAGAAGATGCATCCCTGTCCATAACTGATTCCAACCGCGACCGTATCGGCGTGCTTATTGGCACGGCTATCGGCGGAATTGGCACGCTAAACGACCAAAGCCAGATATTCTACGAGCGCGGCCCCTCAAGGGTCAGCCCCTTTTTGGTCCCCAGGATACTGCCCGACTCCGCCGGAGGTATGATCGCCATCTATATGGGGATGCGCGGACCCAACCTGGCTGTAGTCACCGCTTGTGCAACCGGCACCAACGCTATCGGGGAGGCGGCCGAGGTCATCCGCCGCGGACAGGCCGACGCAATGATCGCCGGGGCCTCGGATGCCGGCATCGTCCCAATAACCGTGGCTGGATTGAGCAGGATGACCGCTCTCAGCAGCCGCAACGACGAACCGGAAAGAGCTTCCCGGCCCTTTGATCTGACCCGGGATGGTTTTTTACTCGGCGAAGGCGCCGCGGCAGTAATCTTGGAATCTTTGGAGCATGCCCAGGCGCGGGGCGCGCGCATATTGGCAGAGGTGACCGGCTACGGCATCACCAATGACGCCTTCCACATTTCGGCCCCCGCCGAGAACGGGGCCGGCGCGGTCCGGTGCATGAAAATGGCTTTGGAGAACGCCGGGATGGAGCCTTCAGCGATTGATTACATCAACGCCCACGGCACCAGCACTCTGCTGAACGACAAATCCGAAACCGCGGCTATAAAAACCACTTTCGGCGAGAGCGCCTACCAGGTCCCGATCTCCTCCACCAAATCCATGACCGGCCACTTGCTGGGCGCGTCCGGCGCGGTGGAAGCGGTGATCTGCGTAAAGGCGATTCAGGATGGGACGCTGCCGCCGACCATCAACTACGAAACCCCCGATCCAGAATGTGACTTGGATTACATCCCCAACCAGGCCCGGCAGGTAAAAGTGAAGAACGTCATGTCCAATTCCTTCGGCTTTGGCGGCCACAACGCCACCATCATCTTGAGCAGTGTTTCGGAGGCAGCCTAATGGCTCCATACGCCCACATCACCGGCTGGGGAAAGGCCATCCCTGAGAGGGAACTGACAAACGATGAACTGGGGGAGATGATAGACACCAACGACGAATGGATCCGCTCCCGGACCGGTATCCGCGCCCGCCGCATCGCCAGCGAGGAGCAAACCACCGCTTCTCTGGGAGCCGATGCCGCCATCAAGGCCTTGCAGGTCGCCAATCTGTCTCCGGCCGATCTGGACCTCATCATTTGCTCGACCTCCACTCCTGAATATATTTTCCCGGCTACCGCCTGCATTATTCAAGATACTATCGGGGCGGTAAACGCGGGGGCCTTCGACTTGCTGGCCGCCTGCACCGGCTTCATCTTCGCATTGAACATGGCCGCCCAATCTATCCGCAGCGGATCGTTGAAAAATGTCCTGGTCATTGGATCGGAGACTCTCTCCCGCTTCGTGGACTGGAATGACCGGGCAATTTGTATCCTCTTTGGGGACGGCGCGGGGGCTTTCGTGCTGCAAGCCAGCGAAGAGCCGGGAGGCGTGCTTTCCGCCACCATGCGCTCAGACGGTTCCGGCGGCGACGTGCTCTCGATCCCCGGGGGTGGAAGCGTCCATCCAACCTCCGCGGAGACCATCCGAGACGGCCTGCATTACATCCAGATGAACGGACGGGAGGTCTTCCGATTCGCTACCCGGGTGATGGCCCAGGCCACCCACCAGGCTATCGCCAAAGCCGGTCTCACCCTGGATGACATCGAGGTCATCATCCCCCACCAGGCCAACAAACGCATCATCGAAGCGGCGGCGCGGGGGCTGAAGCTGCCCATTGAGCGGTTCGTCATCAACGTGGACCGCTATGGCAATACCTCCACCGCCTCCATTCCTATCGCCACCGTGGAAGCGATAGAGGAAGGCCGCCTGGAAGAGGGCGATAACATCGTGTTTGTGGGGTTCGGCGGAGGGTTGACCTGGGGGTCTATGGCGGTGAAGTGGACCGGCTCGCTGCCCACCGAAACCCGCATCCACCCGGCCCGAGTCCGCACCCTGGCCCGGCTGCGCTCCTGGCTGCTCAGGCTGGCCCGGCGCATCGAGGGGCTTATTTGGGGACGGAGAGGCTACCGGCGGCGGAAGAAATAAGCCCGCCCATTCTCTAATTCCATCCAACCAGGCCGCGCCTGGAGTGGACGCGGCCTGGTTGGATGGATATACCATAACACTAGAAGGGATATCTATTTTCCGCCATTTGTGCTTTTTTTCCTTAACTTGACTTTGATTGTATAAAATTGTACGATAGGAATTAGATATAACCTCAAACGGGGTTATAAAATATTCCTTTGCTCAATCACTCCAATTCACCATTCATGAGGAGGCTGCCATGTCTGAGATAAATTCCCCCCGCATTTTCCAGCGCCGTATTCTCCAGCGAGTTTACTTTCTGGGCGCCATCGCCCTTATCTTCGTCCTCATCATCGGGCCGATAGCCAGCCTGCCCGGCCTGGCCGCGGATTCCGCCGATACCGGCGCAGAATCCAGCGACGAGATCACCCCCGGCTTGCAAGCCGCCATTGATGAAGCTCTTGGCCCGCAGCCAGGGATGGTCACGGACACGACCGAAGAAGCGAAACTGACTGCCTCCGACGCCGCGGCGGGTGACTGGTTCGGCTACTCGGTGTCCGTCAGCGGGGATACCGCCCTGGTGGGCGCGTTTTACAATGGCTTCGGCTCGGCCTATATCTACGAGCGCAACCAGGGCGGGGCCGACAGTTGGGGAGAGGTGGCTGTACTGACCGCCTCCGACGGCGCGTCGGCCGACTGGTTCGGCAGATCGGTCTCCCTCAGCGGGGACGTTGCTTTGGTTAGCGCCAGCCATGATGACGCCGATACCGGCTCGGCCTACCTCTTCGAACGCAACCAGGGCGGAATTGATAACTGGGGGCAGGTGAAAAAGCTGACCGCCTCCGACGCCGCAGTGGATGACACATTTGGCGCCGCCGTCGCCCTCAGTGGGGACACCGCGTTGATCGGCGCATATGGGGACGAAAGCTACCAAGGCGCGGCCTACGTTTTCAATCGCAACCAGGGAGGGGCTGACTTTTGGGGAGAGGTGAAAAAACTGACCGCCTCGGACGGCGAGGCTGATGATGCCTTCGGTTTCTCGGTCGCTCTCAGCGGAGACACCGCCCTGGTAGGTATGCCCTATGACAACGACGACGGCTCCAATTCTGGCTCGGCCTACATCTTTGAGCGCAACAAGACTGGGGCCGATCTCTGGGGGCAGGTGGTCAAGCTGACTGCCTCCGATGCCGCGGCGGGTGACTTCTTCGGCGTCTCGGTCGCTCTCAGTGGGGACACCGCATTGATCGGCGCATACTGGGACGACTCCTACCAAGGTTCAGCCTACATCTTTGAGCGCAACCAAGGAGGCGCCGACCTTTGGGGACAGGTGTCCAAGCTGACTGCCTCCGACGGCGCAGGCAGTGACTATTTCGGCGTCTCGGTCGCCATTAGCGGGGATACCGCATTGATCGGCGCATATGGGGACGATAGCTACACAGGTTCAGCCTACCTCTTTGAGCGCAACGAAGGGGGGGCGGATAATTGGGGGGAGATCGAAAAACTAACCGCTTCAGATGGGGCCGCCAGCGACTTCTTTGGAAACGCCGTGGCCCTCAGCGGCGACGTAGCCCTGGCCGGGGCCTATGGCGATGATGACGACGGCGCGGCTTCCGGTTCGGTCTATATCTTCACCGGGCGGGCCAGCCAGTGGTACGAGATGCTTAATATGAGTTCCTCCTCCGGTCATGATGATGACTATTTCGGCTATTCGGTAGCCATAAGCGGGGACACCGCCATAATTGGCGCGTATGGGAAAGGCTCTGGCGTCGGTTTAGTCTTTATATTCTATCGCAACCAGGGGGGGGGCGATTCCTGGAGCGAAGTGAATATTCGAGCGGCCTCCGACATCGCGCTAGACGATAATTTTGGTTACTCTGTCGCTATCAGCGGGGACACCGCCTTGATAGGGGCTCCGTTCAACGACGATGACGGAACCGACTCTGGCTCTGTTTACATTTTCGAGCGCAATCAGGGTGGGGCCGACTACTGGGGAGAGGTGGCGAAACTGACCGGGTCCGATAGCGCGGATTATGATTATTTTGGCTCCTCCGTCGCCCTCAGCGGGGATACTGCCCTGGTGGGGGCGAAATACGATGATGACGACGGCGGCAACTCCGGCTCGGCTTACCTCTTCGAGCGGGACCAGGGTGGGGCGGATCTTTGGGGTCAGGTGGTGAAACTGACTTCATCCGACGCCGCAGCCAGTGACGCTTTCGGTGTCTCCGTAGCCCTCAGCGGGAACACCGCCCTGGTAGGGGCAAGTTCGGACGACTTTGGGGTGGGCATCAATCAAGGCTCGGCTTACATTTTCGAACGCAATCAAGGGGGCGCAAATCTATGGGGAGAGGTGAAAAAGCTTACTGCCTCCGACGCCGCGAACAATGACATTTTCGGCATCTCCGTCTCCCTGAGCGGGGACACAGCTCTGGTAGGAGCGCATCATGATACCGACAACGGCTACGACTCTGGGTCCGCATACATCTTTGAGCGCAATCAGGGTGGGGCCGATAATTGGGGCCAGATGGCAAAGCTGACCGCTTCCGACGGCGCAGCCTCTGACGAGTTCGGCGTATCCGTCGCCCTCAGCGGGGACACAGCTCTGGTAGGAGCGCATAATGATGACGACAATGGCACACTGTCTGGCTCGGCTTATGTCTTCAAGCGCAACCAGGGTGGGGCTGATCTCTGGGGGCAGGCGGAAAAGCTAACTGCCTCTAATGGCGCAGCCTCTGACGAGTTCGGCATCTCCGTCGCCATTAGCGGGGACACCGTCCTGGTGGGGGCATATTTGGACGACGTTTCGCCATACGTCAATGAAGGTTCGGCTTACATCTTTGTGCCCTCCTCCAGCCTGAGCGGCCTGGTATGGGAAGACCTGATCCCCAACAGCATCCAAGATGCAGGCGAGCCGGGCTTGAACAACGTGACCGTAGATCTGTACGACAGCGGTGATAATCTGCTGGACACCACCGCCACCGATGCAGACGGCTTCTATCTTTTTGACTATCTAGAACCGGGCGATTACTACCTGGTATTCACTCCTCCCACAGGCTACGAATTCACCCTCCAGGACCAGGGCGGGGATGATTTCCTGGATAGCGACCCCGACCCAACTACCGGAAAGACCGCGGCCACCAATCTCAGATACAGCGAAAACGATTCATCCTGGGACGCCGGGCTGTACCGCTCCGCATATGTTCTGGGCAAGGTCTGGGATGACACCGATGGGGACGGCGTTCAGGATATTGGGGAACCGGGCTTGGATGGGGTGACGGTCAAACTCTATGACCAGACTCCCACTTTACTTGACACCACGGTGACCGCCAACGGCGGAAAGTATTTCTTCGCCTCCCTCCCCGGCGGCAATGTCCCCGATCCTGAGCTGCCGCCCGACAGTTACTACGTTGAATTCGTCCCGCCGGGCAGCTACGTCTTCTCCCCGCAGGATGTGGGGGACGACTCCTTGGACAGCGATGCCGACCCCGCTACCGGGGAGACCGACCTCTTCTTCTTGAATGTGGATAACACCTACAAGGACGCCGGGCTCCACCCACCCGGCACAGATACGCCCACCCCGACGTTTACAGGCACGGTTACCGTAACCCTCCATTCCACCTCTACGAACACCCCAATCAGCACGTCCACAAGTACGCCAACTTCTACAAGCACCTCAACGCCGACCTCTACACCTACGGCAACCCCCACATACACTGTTCCAACTGTGGCGCTGGACAGCTTCACCGCCGTCTGGAACGGGGGCCAGATAGACCTGGCCTGGTCCACCACCACGGAGAACGACCATCACAGCTTCATCCTCTACCGCTCAACCGACGGCTCCATCTGGACTGAGACCCACACCGAACCCAGCCAACAGCAATGCACCACTTACACCGGCGTTCCGTTGAACTACAGTTACTCTGACGATGACGCCTCCCTGGTGTTGGGGGGGACCTACTACTACCGCCTGCACTTCTCCGGCCTGGGCTGCGGGGGCGGTTCCACCATCCCGGTGGACTTCACCGTCGCCAGCCCCTACTACACCATCGGCAGCTACGACCCCTCCTCCGGCCAATTTCAACTCCGCAACACCAACGACGCCGGTCCGGCTGATATGGACTTCATCTTCGCCGCCGACATCACCGACGGCATCCCCCTCTCCGGGGACTGGGACGGCGACGGCATCGAGACCATCGGCGTCTTCAGCCCCCTCCTGGGCGAGTTCCGCCTGCGCAACAGCAACGACGCCGGGCCAGCCGACATCACCCTCTACAACAAGATCCTCAAAGGCGGACAGCCCCTGGTCGGGGATTGGAACGGCGACGGCGTGGACACAGTCGGCATCTTCCTGAATGGGAAAATATACATGCGCAATACCAACTCCATCGGCCAGCCGGATATCAAGTTCAAGTTCGGCTCGGCGGGTCTTATTCCCTTAGCCGGGGACTGGGACGGCGACGGAATAGATACCATCGGAACCTTCGACCCGGTGGCCGGGGAGTTCCAACTGCGCAACAGCAACAGTACTGGCCCTGCCGACATCACCATCACCAGCCATTTCCTCATAGGCGCTATCCCGCTGGCAGGAGACTGGGACGGCGACGGCGTGGACACCATCGGGATCTATGTGAGGGGCAAGGTCTTCCTGCGCAACACCAATGACTTCGGGGGGCCGGATATCAAGTTCAATTACGGAGGTCCTGCGCTGCTCCCGGTGACCGGGGATTGGGACGGGAATTAGGCTGGGAAGGGAAATCAAAAGACAGCAAGGGCGGCGCATCACGCGCCGCCCTTTGTGATTTATTTCCTTAACTTGACTTTGACTACCCATAAGTATATGATTAAAGGGAGTTTATAACCTCTCTTGGGGTTATGACGATCAAGTCCATCACCACGTTCAAACTAGTTCACCATTTATGAGGAGGCCACCATGTCTGCGATTAATTCCCCCAGTATTCGGCGAGTGTACTTCCTGGGCGCCATCGTCCTGGTCTTTGTCCTCATCATCGGGCCGATAGCCAGCCTGCCCGCCCTGGCCGCGGGATCCGATGAGATTTCCGGCGCGGATACTGAGCCTGCCAGTGCTGAGCTTGCCGAAGCATCCGAAGCAGACCAGATCACCCCCGGTCTGCAGGCCGCCATTGATGCGGCCCTAGGCCCCCAACCGGGGATGGCCTTCCCGACCACCGAAGAGGCCAAGCTCACCGCCTCCGACGCCGCGGCCGGAGACACTTTCGGGAACTCAGTGGCCGTCAGCGGGGACACTGCCGTGGTGGGGGCCTCCGACAATGATGACGCGGGCATTGCTTCCGGCTCGGCCTACGTGTTCGAACGCAACACCGGCGGCGCGGACAGTTGGGGTCAGGTTAAAATCCTGACCGCCTCCGACGCCGGGGCGGGGGACAAATTTGGCCGTTCGGTGGCCATTGACAACGACACCATCGTGGTGGGCGCCTACCAATCGGGGCCCAGCGTTGGCGCGGGCAAAGCCTACATCTTTGAGCGCAACACGGGCGGGATTGACAACTGGGGAGAGGTGAAGATCCTCACCGCTGACGACGGCGTGATGGACGACTGGTTCGGCGCCTCGGTGGCCATCAGCGTTGATACCGTGGTGGTTGGGGCCATGCGCCATAATAATGGAAGCGCCAAATCCGGCGGCGCTTACGTCTTCGAACGCAACACCGGCGGTGTGGATAATTGGGGGAAGGTGGTCGAGCTGGCCCCCACCGATGCCGACGCCGACGATTTTCTGGGCAACTCGGTCAGCATCAGCGGGGACACCATCCTGGTCGGGGCGCACGCTGATGACGCCGGGGCCGCAGACAGCGGCGCGGCTTACATCTTCGAACGCAACACCGGCGGGGTGGATAACTGGGGTCAGGTGCAAAAGCTGACCGCCTCCGACGGCGCGGCGAGTGACTGGTTCGGCTATTCCGTCTCCCTCAGCGGGGACACCGCCCTGGTGGGGGCCTATAAAGACGACGACAACAGCGCCGACTCCGGTTCGGCCTACATCTTCGAGCGCAACACCGGGGGGGCAGACACCTGGGGCCAGGTCGCCAAGCTGACCGCCTCCGACGGCGCTGCCACGGACAAATTCGGGTATTCGGTTTCCACCCACAACGACATCGCCGTGATCGGGGCGCGGGATGATGACGGCACCCAAGGCGCCGTTTACATCTACGAGCGCAATGAGGGCGGAGCCGATACCTGGGGCCAGGTGGAAAAACTGACCGCCTCGGATGGCGGCGCGGCGGACCTTTTTGGCTCCGCAGTGTCTGTAAATGGCGCTACCATTCTGAACGGGGCGTATTGGGACGATGACGGCGGAATGAATTCCGGCTCCGCCTACCTCTTCACCGGACGAGCGGGGAGTTGGGTCGAACAAAAGAAAGAGACTGCCTCCGATGGCGCGATATTGGATGAGTTTGGCTACGCCGTCGCTATAAGCTGGGACACCGCCCTGGTGGGGGCGTGGAATGATGACATTGGAGCAAACACCGATCAAGGCTCAGCTTACATCTTCGAACGCAACCAGGGTGGAGCGGACAGTTGGAGCCAAGTGGCCAAGTTGACCGCCAGCGACGGCACGATATTTGACCGTTTCGGCTATTCCGTCTCCCTCAGCGGGGACACCGCCCTGGTGGGGGCGTATAACGACGGCAACGGCTCGGCCTACCTCTTCGAACGCAACCAGGGTGGGGCCGATAGTTGGGGCCAGGTCGCCAAATTGACCGCCTCCGACGGCGCGGCGAGTGATTATTTCGGCATCTCCGTCGCCCTCAGCGGGGACACTGCCCTGGTGGGGGCTTATGGGGATGACGACAACGGCTCCAACTCCGGTTCGGCCTACATCTTTGAGCGCAACCAGGGGGGAGCCGATCTCTGGGGAGAGGTGGCCAAGCTGACCGCCTCCGACGCAGCGGCGAGTGACGAGTTCGGCAATTCGGTCGCCCTCAGGGGGGAGACGGGTTTGGTAGGAGCGATATTCGAAGGCGGTTGACAAGGCGCCGCCTACCTCTACGAGCG
>CBDUUP010000104.1:0-11970 GCA_965370435.1 uncultured Anaerolineales bacterium
CGTGCGCACCCGCCAGGCCATCGCCATGTGCATGGACCGCCAGGCGGTGGTGGATTCGGTGATGTTCGGGCAATCCATCGTTTTACATAGCTATCTCCCCCCGGAACACCCGCTCTTCAACCCCAATGTGGCCCATTATCCTTTTGATACCGCGGCTGGGTCAGCGCTGTTGGAAGAAGTGGGATGGCTGGATGACGACGGCGACCCGGATACGCCCCGCGTCGCCTTGGGCATCCTTGATGTCCCGGATGGCACGCCACTGGAGTTTAATTATTGGACTACTACGGCCACCCAACGCCAGCAGGCAACTCAAATTCTCGCGGCTTCGCTGGCGGAGTGCGGCGTTAAGGTCAATCTGGAGTATTGGGTTTCGGGCGAGTACTTCGCCGATTACCCGGACGGACCGATCTTTGGCCGGAAGTTCGACCTGGGCCAGTTCGCCTGGCTGACCGGCGTGGAGCCGCCCTGCGATCTGTGGATGACGTTGGGAATACCCGGTGAGCCGGAGTTAACTATCGGGGATGTTCCCTGGCTGGCTGAGGCTCTCGGCACCGAAGCCGATCTCGACGCGCCTGCATTTCCTTATGGACAGGGCGGCTGGAATGATCCTGGCTACGCCAACCCAGCGTATGATGCGGCCTGCGAGACGGCTATGTCGCTGCTGCCTGGACAGGAGGGCTACGAGTTCTATCATCTGGAAGCCCAGCGCATCTTCGCCGAGGACTTGCCCATCATCCCCCTCTACCTGCGCCTGAAGCTGGCCGCCACCCGTCCCGATTTCTGCGGATTCATCATGGATCCCACTGCCAACAGCGAGATGTGGAATATCGAGGAGTTTGGGTACGGCTCGCATTGTGATTGAATGTGAGTGAAAGGAGATATTGAAAATGAACAAGATTCATGCAAATACACTCATGGCCGTTATCTTGGCTGCGGCTCTCATTATCACTGCTTGCGGCGCGCCTCCCTCTGCTACGCTTACCCAGGTTGAGGCCACCGCCACGGTCGGCGTGACCGAAACGCCCATCATCTTAACCGTGACGCCGAGCGCGACACCTGAGCATCCGCTGGATACCCTGGTCATCTGCCAGGGCCAGGAGCCGGATACCCTCTACCCCTATGGCAGTACGATGGTGGCTGCCCAGAATATCTGGGAAGCGGTCTATGACGGCCCTATTGATAATCGTTCCTTTGGCTACCAGCCGGTCATTTTACAAAAACTCCCCAGCCTGGCGGATGGAGACGCGTTGATCCAGACGGTTTCAGTGGGGAGAGATGATATGGTGGTGGATTCTAATGGTGATATTGTCCCCCTCCAACCTGGCGTTTTGGTCCGGCCCAGCGGCTGCCAGAGCGAAGCCTGCGCAGTAGAGTACACCCGGGGCGCGATAGCGATGGACAAAATGGAGGTCACCTTCACCCTGCTCCCCGGCTTGAAATGGTCGGATGGCAATCCGCTGATGGCTCGAGACTCGGTCTATTCCTTCAACCTGAATGCCGACCCGGCCACACCGGCTGACAAATTCAAGGTGGAGCGTACCGCCTCTTATGAGGCGATGGATGACCTGACCACGCTATGGATAGGGCTGCCGGGCTATCTAGACTCCGCCTATTTTCTCAACTTCTGGCAGCCGCTCCCCGAACACATTTGGGGGGAATACAACGCGGCGGAGTTAGTGGAAGCAGAAATTTCATCCCGCACGCCGATGGGCTGGGGGCCATATGTGATCGATGAGTGGGTGGAGGGTGAGTACATTCTGCTGCACAAGAATCGTAATTACTTCAGGGTTGGTGAGGATCTTCCTCGTTTTGACTATTTGGTCTATAAATTAATTGGTGAGAGAACTAGCAGCGGCCGCCTCGACATTGGAGTAATTTTGTCTGGCGAGTGTGACCTCCTTGACCAATCCAATCATCTAGATGACCAGTCTGAACTGCTCTTGGCGTTAGAAAATGCTGGTCAACTCAGCGCTACCTTTGTCACCGGTACTGTCTTTGAACACGCCGATTTTGGTATAAACCCGGTCTCCTATGACGATGGTTACGATACTGCCGTAGACCGTCCCGATTTCTTCGGCGACGTACGCACCCGTCAGGCTATTGCTATGTGCATGGACCGGCAGGAGGTGGTGGATACTGTGATGTTTGGGGAGTCGGTTGTACTAGATAGCTTTCTCCCGCCGGAACACCCGCTTTTCAATACTAATGTGACCCGTTACCCCTTTGATCCCGAAACAGCAGCATCTCTTTTGAATGAGGTAGGCTGGGTGCATGACGGCGACCCGGCCACCCCCCGCGTCGCCCAGGATATCCCTAATGTCCCCGATGGCACGTTGCTGGAGTTCAATTTCTGGACGACCACCGCCACACAACGCCAGAAGGCAACTAAAATCCTGGCGGCTTCCTTGGCTGAGTGTGGAGTCAAAGTCAACTTGGAGTATTGGGTCTCGGGCGAATATTTCGCCGATGGCCCGGAGGGGCCGCTCTTTGGCCGCAAGTTCGATATGGGCCAGTTCGCCTGGCTGACCGGCGTGCAGCCGCCTTGCTATCTCTGGATTTCTGAGAAAATCCCTGGTGAAAGCGACCTGACAGTTAGTGAAGTACCTTGGCTGAGGGAAGCTCTGGGACCAGATGCGGACCTCGAAGCGATTGCTTTTCCTTATGGATGGGATGGCCCTATCGGCCAGAATAACACGGGTTACGCTAACCCGGAGTACGATGCGGCATGTGAGACAGCCTTGTCGCTGTTCCCCGGACAGGAGGGCTACGAATACTACCACTTGGAAGCCCAGCGCATCTTCGCCGAGGACTTGCCCATCATCCCCCTCTACCTGCGCCTGAAGCTGGCCGTCACTCGCCCTGATTTCTGCGGCTTCTTCCTGGACCCCACTGCTCGCAGCGAGATGTGGAATATCGAGGAGTTCGGGTATGGTTCGCACTGTGATTGAGGACTAATCTCGACCAACTTGTCGGGTCGCGCAACTCGCCCTTTGCGGTAAAATAGGGATATGCTCGAATTCACATACACCCTCAATGGTCTGTTGATGATCGCCATCCCCCTGGTTTTGGGCGTGGCGCTGGCCCGCCGCTTCAAGGTTGAGTGGCGGTTGTTCTGGATCGGCATGTTGACCTTCGCCGGTTCCCAGATGCTGCACATCCCCTTCAACGAATATCTCCTGCTCCCCTTCATTGGGACCTTGAACATCACCTCCGAGAATATCCAACTTGGAGGGATGCTGTTGGTCGCCGTGCTGGGAGGCCTCTCGGCGGGCGTGTTCGAGGAGGTAACTCGGTACGTCGTCTACCAGCGTTGGCTGCCCGAGGCTCGCTCCTGGGCCAAGGGCTTGATGTTCGGGGCCGGGCACGGCGGCGTGGAGGCCATCATGCTGGGCGTGCTGGTCCTTTACGGCTTCTTCCAGGCCCTGACGCTGCGGGGCGCCGACCTGCCCGCGCTCTTTTCCGATACCCCCGATCAAGTCGCCCTGGTCCAGGCCCAGTTGGACGCCTACTGGTCTACGCCGGTCTACCTCACCCTGTTGGGCGCGCTGGAGCGGGCCGCGGCCATTTCCCTGCATCTCAGCGCCTCCCTGATGGTGATGCAGGCCTTCACCCGGAAGAGCCTGCGCTGGCTGTTTGCCGCTATCGGTTGGCATGCCTTGATTGACTTCTTCGCCGTGATGGGGCAGTTCTGGATGACCAGCCAGGCTTCGGGCGATGCATCGGCTGCCGAAATGACCGTGCCTATCCTGGTCACGGAAGGGGTGATCGTGCTGTTCGGCGTAGCCAGCCTGTTTATCATCTCCGCCCTGCGCACCCCGGAGGACGTCCCTCCGCCGCCGGAGGGCAGCCCCCCGCAAACCGTCCCACCTCCCGCACTCTCCGCCCAACCGCCACCCACCCCTGAAGAACTGGAGGACAGCCGTTATGGGTAATTCTAATGGTGAGATGATCCTCACCAAAGGACTCACTAAGCATTTCAAGGAAGTCAAAGCCGTCGAGGACTTGAGCCTTTCCATCCCCGCCGGAGAGGTCTTCGGCCTGCTGGGGCCCAACGGCGCGGGCAAGACCACCACCATCCGCATGTTATGCGCCCTCATCGGCCCCACCGCCGGGGAGGCCTGGGTGGCCGGTTTCCAGGTGGGCAAGGAGGATATGGATATCCGGGCCAACGTCGGAATCCTCACCGAGGCTCCCGGCCTCTACGAGCAACTGAGCGCTCAGCGCAACCTGGAATTCTACGGCACCCTCTACGAAGTGGAGGACATCCCCGGCCAGGTGGAACGCTACCTGCGCATGTTGGGCCTCTGGGACCGACGCAAGGACAGCGTGGGCACCTTCTCCAAGGGCATGCGCCAGAAGCTGGTCATCGCCCGCGCCCTGCTCCACGAACCCAAAATTTTGCTTTTGGATGAACCCACCAGCGGCCTGGATCCCGAAGCGGCCCGCCTGGTGCGCGATTTCATTTCTGAACTCAAACGCGAAGGCCGCACCATCATGCTCTGCACCCACAACCTGGACGAAGCCGACCGCCTCTGCGACCGCGTGGCCGTCTTCCGCACCAGTTTGTTGGCCCTGGATACCCCCGCCGCCCTCCGCCACCAACTCTTTGGCCGCCAGGTGGTTTTCCACCTCCGCCAGGCCGGAGAGGGCCTGGCTCAGACCGTCGAAGACTTTGAATTCGTTCAGAAGACCCAACAAGTCGATAATAAACTGCTGGTCACACTGGACGATCCCGACCAGCACAACCCCGCCATCGTGCGGGCGCTGGTGGAAGCCGGGGCCGAGATCCAGTTCATCGGCGAGCTGCGCCGCAGCCTGGAAGATGTGTATTTGCGGTTGATAAAGGGGACTGACCAATAGGTGATAGCTATGAATATGACAAAAATATGGGCCATTGTGCGCAAAGAATGGGCGGAGGTCTTCAAGAACCGCCTGGTGATCGCCTCCACCCTTTTGATGCCCTTGATGATGACGGCCATGCCTCTCATCATGCTTTACGCCATGAAGGACTCTCCCGGCGCTATGTCCGACAGCCTGCCGCCGGAATATACCGCCCAGCTTTGCGGCGGAGAGCTAAATGAGATCGAATGCGGGCAGTTCGTCATCATCACCCAATACCTGATGCTGTTCATGATGATCCCGATCTTTCTCCCCATCATGTTCGCCGCCTACAGCATCGTGGGCGAGAAGAGCACCCGCACCCTGGAGCCGCTGCTGGCGACTCCCATCAGCACCGTGGAACTGCTGGCCGGGAAAGCCCTGGCCGCCGTCATCCCGGCGGTGCTGGCGACCTGGTTAGGCTACCTGATCTTCGTCATCGGCACGCTCCTCATCACCGGCGGCTCGCAGGTGGCGGGGAAATTCTTTGAGCCGCTGTGGCTGCTGGCCATCTTCGCAATCGGGCCGCTGCTCTCGGTGGCGGCGGTCAGCCTGGCGGTGATGATCTCCTCGCGGGTCAACGACCCGCGAGTGGCCGAGCAGGTCTCCGGCTTGTTCGTCTTGCCCCTAGTGGGTCTCTTCATCGCCCAGATGTCGGGGCAGATACTCATCAACGAGCAGGTCATCCTCTGGATTGTCCTGGTCTTGCTGGCAGTGGACGCCGGGCTGCTGGCCTTCGCCACCCAACTCTTCCGCCGTGAAACCATCCTCACCCGTTGGAAATAAAAAGACCTATGAAGACTAAACCTTATCGCATTGTATTGGTCCTCCTCCTGCTGGCTTTGCTGCCGGTCTCCGCCGCAGCCCAGGATTCTGAAGAGACCCTCGAACTGCGCTTGACCCGGGATTGGGGTTATGGCGGGTTTGGCGACGACATCCAGGGCACTTTCAGCCTGCGCGCCTCCGGCCCTGACGATCTGGCCCGGGTGGATTTCTTGATTGACGGCCAGGTGGTCCACACCATTGATGAAGCGCCCTTTCGGTACCAGTTCAACACCGATGACTATGCCCTGGGCATGCACACGCTGACCGCAATCGGGTACACCGCCCAGGGAGATGAGTTGACGGGGCGGGAATTCACCCGAGAATTCGTCTCCGCCAGCGCCAGCGGCGACTTCGTCATGAAAACTGTGCTGCCATTGGTGGCCGTAATTTTGGTGATTGCCGTGGTTGTGTCGATATTGCCCGGCTTGCTGGGCCGCAATAAGGGCCGGTTCGAGTTGGGCAAATACGGGGCCGCGGGAGGGGCGGTCTGCCCGCGCTGCCAGATGCCCTATGCCCGCAGTTTCCTGGCCCCCAATATGCTCGTCGGCAAGCTGAGCCACTGCCCTCACTGCGGCAAGTGGGCTATCGTCCGGGCCGCCTCCGCCGCCAACCTGCAAGCCGCCGAGGACCGCTACCGGGCCGAGAATGAGTCGGGCATCGCCGATAGCGCGGAGAGCGAAGAAGATAAGCTTCGCCGCATGATAGACGACTCGCGCTTCGATGAATGAGGCGGTTCGTGGTTAGGGTGGAGGGGGAGGAAATGAAAAAGTATGTAAAATTGTATGATATTTTACATATTATCAATTTAATGTAAAGTATATTGTTTATCTAATGCTTGCTAAGGCAGTTATTTCACCACAGAGAAAAACTTTAAAACTCTGCGTTCTCTGTGTCTCTGTGGTGAAATGTTTGCAACCAACCCATTTTTCCATGATCGCATTTATATGGGCCAATATCTTTCAGTTCTTTCCAATTTAATGCTACACTATAACCCCTATGGTTAAACCAGGCACCACCGGCCAACTCCGAGACCCACAACTGCACGTGCGTAATTTGGCGCGCCTGGTTGAGGTCAGCCTGACCCTCAATTCCACCTTTGATGTGGTGGAGCTATTGCAGTACATCCTCAAGTCCGCGGCCGAGATTTTGGCTTGTGAGACGGCCTCCCTGATGATCTACGACGAGGAGCGGGAGGAGCTTCATTTCACCGCCGCCGCCGAAGACCAGGACTCCCTGGCCAAGATTCCGGTGCCTCTGGATAGCAGCATCGCGGGAATTATTTTCACCGAAAACCGCCCTCTCATCATCAACGACCTGGCCAACGACCCCCGCCATTTCAGCAAAGTCGGCGAGGAAGTCCAGTTCCAGGGCCGCAATCTGATCGGCGTGCCCATGCGCATCCGCGACAAGGTGACCGGCGTGCTGGAAGGGATGAACAAAATTGAGGGCCATTTCAACAACGACGACGTTTACCTGCTGGAGATCATCGCTTCTCAATCGGCCATCGCCATCCACAACGCCAGCCTGGTGCAGGCCCTGCGCAACGCCAATGAAGACCTCCTGCGGCAGGACAAGGTCAAGTCCGATTTTCTGGCTATCGCCTCCCACGAACTGCGCACTCCTCTGGGCGTCATCCTGGGGTACGCCTCTTTCCTCAAGGACGAGACCGAGGAGGAATTTTCCCAGCACGCCCAGGCGGTGTGGAATTCCGCGGTCCGTATGCGGTCGCTGGTGGAGGACATGACCAACCTGAACTTCCTGCGGCTGGGTTCCCCCGACCTGGCTTTGCAAACCATCCCCATCCAGGCTGTGATCCAATCGGCCTGTGAAGATGTCAACGCCGCAGTCGAAGCCAAGAGCATCCAACTGGCCCTGGACCTCGCCGAAACTCCCCTGTTGGTGTCTGCCGAGGCCGTCAAACTGAAACAAGTCTTCGTCAACCTGTTGAGCAACGCGGTCCGCTTCACCCCGGAGGGGGGCCAGGTGCGGGTCACGGCCCGGTCTGCAGATGGGAAAGTGGGGGTCCGCGTCCAGGATAAGGGCATCGGGATCTCCACGGGAGAACTGGATAACATCTTCGAAGCCTTCTATCAGGTGGACGATCACATGACCCGCCGCCACGGCGGACTGGGGTTGGGTCTGGCGATTGTGAAGGGGATGGTGGAAGCCCACGGCGGCCAGGTCTGGGCCGAGAGCGAGGGGCTGAACAAGGGCGCTACGTTCACTGTCGTTCTGCCGGCGGTTTGAGCGGATGGTATGGGGGAAAGCGCTGTTTTGTTTCCCTTCGTTATGTTCTGTAGTGCATCCCATGACCGAGAGTGCATTTTTATTTGGCGCGACTCATCGACTAAAGTCGCACTAACAACTACGAAGTCCGCCCCTTCGGGCTGAGCCTCAGGTCGAAGGGGCGGACTAAAAGCGCTTATAGTCGGCGAAGGCTTTGTCCTGAGGCTAAACTCGAAGGGCCGACTTCGCAAACGTTGGTGCGACTTTAGTCGCCCAACGGCCAGGGTTGACATCCACCCCGAAAACCTGTAAAATATAGGAGTATTTCGACCGAATTAGTATTCTAATGTTTAATGCATATCCCTTGTCGAACTGAAAATAGAGCCATAAATCGGAAGAGGCCTCCCATGCAGCAGACCCATTCACCCAAATCTACACACCAAGTTCTATTCAGACTCTTTCTTATTCCCGCCCTGCTGTCGGGTTTTTTGATGGGACCGGGGATGACTAGTCCGGCCAGCGCCTCACCAGCTTTGGAGGTTACCTATACAGGCTGCGTCAACCCTACCGACCAGAACCAAATACCCGAAGCAGAGTGCGATGTTCTGGTGACGTTATACAACAATACCATCGGGGGGAGTTGGATCCTCAACACAGACTGGCTGACAACCGACACGCCTTGCTCTTGGAAGGGGATACTATGTAACGGTGGGCATGTTACCCGGCTGGACCTGAGGAATAATAATCTGGTTGGCCCCCTCCCCACCGCGTTGGGCGACCTGACCAATTTGACGGATCTCATTCTATACATGAATGGCTTGACCGGCAGCATCCCCTCTTCGATAGGCAGCCTGACCAGTTTGGTTACCCTCTCTTTGTATAATAACAACTTGACCGGCAGCCTCCCCGGGGAGATAGGCAGCTTAACCTCTTTGGTTCATATGGTTTTGAATAACAATTCCCTGAACGGTAGTATCCCCGCTACGTTGGGCAATCTGCCCGTGGTGGAGAATATCCAATTGACCAATAACAGCTTTACCGGCAGCCTCCCCCCGGAGTTGGGCAACTTGACCACCCTGCAATACATCAACCTGGGCAACAATTCCCTCACCGGCAGCCTCCCCCCCGAGTTGGGCAACATCACCACCCTGCAATCTCTCGGGCTGAGCTACAATAATGTTACCGGGATCATTCCACCTGAATTGGGAAACTTGATCAACATGACCGACCTCCGCTTGGGTTTCAATGATTTAAGTGGGAACATTCCCAGCGAGTTAGGCAACCTACCCAACTTGTATACGCTTCATCTACAAGGCAATCAGTTGAGCGGGAGCGTCCCGGCTGAATTTGGCAGCTTGGCCGCCTTGGTCAATCTGCAACTTCATAGCAACCTGTTAAGCGGATCGCTTCCCCAGGAGTTGACTACTCTCACTCTCTTGGATACTTTCTACTACTCGATCACCAATCTATGCGCGCCGGGAAATATCACCTTTCAAAATTGGCAGAACGCCATCACCTCCAAGCTCATCACCGGTGAGAATTGCGACCTAATCTTCACCGACGGCTTCGAGAGCGGGGACACCACCGCCTGGTCAGCGACAGTGGAAAATCCTCAGCAAAGCGGAGGCTTGTTCAGCGACCGGTATATCCCCCCCGGCCTGGGGCTGTTCGTCCATCCCAAAGCCGCCGCGCAAGGCGATTACGGCCTGGGCGCGATCGTCGAGGACAACCATCCCATGTTCGTCCAGGACGACTCCCCCCCCGCCGCCGACCACTACCGGGCCAGGTTCTATCTGCTGGTCAAGACCCTCACCGCCAATCCCAACAAAGGGTTCGGCATCTTGCAGGGCAGCGGGATAGGGATGCCTTTTCAGGTGTTTGTGGGGAAGGATGGCGGCGGTAATACCGTCGTCGTGGCCCGGACCAAAGAAGATGGCGGCGGCGTGACCTGGACCAGCTATTACACGATCCCCAATGGGCAATGGGTCTTCGTTGAGATTGATTGGGCCGCAGCCACCGGAGATGGCAGCAACGACGGCTACTTCAGTCTGTACCTGAACGGCGTCCTCCAGGAGACAATCCCCACCCTGGACAACGACACCGTAAGCGTGGACACAGTTCGCCTAGGCCCGTTCTACGTATCCCCTTCGGTCACCGGCATCATCGGCTTTGACTCCTTCACCTCCGACAGCGGCGTCTACACACCCTAAACCATAGCCTCCAATACACCATACAATCCAGCTCCCACATCCTCTTGCGATGCGGGGAGCTTTATTAATTCCATCCCGGCGAAAAGTCGGCAAAGGCTTCGTCCTGAGGCTAAACCCGAAGGGCCGACTTTGTAAATGTTCGGGTGACTTTAGTCACCTAGAAGGGTTGACATCCGCCTCAAAAACCTGTAAGATGAAATAGCATTACGACTTACATTGCCGTATCCGATAGTTAATCGAGGGGATATATTCTGAACAAGGAGACTTATCATGCGATCTACAAATATAGCTTCACCCAAACGACTGTTTCTATTTAGAGCCGCCCTCATCGCCATCCTGCTGGCGGGCTTTTTGGCTGGCCCGGGGATGACCGGCACGGCCATACCCGGGCCGCCGGATCCTTATACCGGCTGCGCCAACCCCGACGACCAGACCGACATGCCCGAAGCGGAATGCCTTGCGCTGGTGGCATTGTACAACAGCGCCGCTGGAGCCAGTTGGACAACCAACACCGGCTGGTTGGCAACCGCCAACCCTTGCAGTTGGTTTGGCGTGACCTGCGCTACAGGGCGCGTCAGCAGCCTGCAACTAGGCGTAAACAACCTCGCCGGCCCTATCCCTCCTGAGATAGGCGCGCTCACTGCTATGCACACCTTGAACATGCAGGGCGGAGGGAATTTTCTGAGCGGCCCCATCCCTACTGAGATGGCAAATCTCACCAGCCTCGACTACCTGAATCTCTGCGGCAACACCTTGTCGGGAGAGATTCCCTCCGAACTGGGGAATTTATCCAGCCTCACCTCGCTCTTGCTTTGTGGCAATTACTTCACCGGCGGCATCCCTTCCAGTTTGGGCAGCTTGCCTGGTTTGATTTCACTACAGGTTTGGGGCAACCAATTGATCGGCACGGTTCCGGCCGAGTTGGGGGGAATTAGCAGCTTGAACACCTTGACGCTCTCTTCCAATCTATTGAGCGGGCCGTTTCCGATGGCGTTGACCAGCCTTTCGCTGACCACATTAACGTACAACAACACCAGCTTGTGCGCCCCGGGGAATTCCCAGTTCCAGGAATGGGTTGGGGGGATCGCCTCGGTGACCAGCTCCGGCTACAACTGCGACTTGATTTTCGTGGACGGCTTCGAGAGCGGGGACACGACTGCCTGGTCCTCTACCGTCGAGAGTCCCGCCCAACTCGGCGGTCTGTTCAGCGGCCAGTACATCCCCCCGGGATTGGGCCTAATCGTCCATCCCAAGGCCGCCATGCAGGGAGGCTTCGGCCTGGGCGCAATCGTGGAGGACCGCCATCCCATGTTCGTCCAAGACGACTCCCCCACGGCGGAGACCACCTACCGGGCCAGTTTCTACTTGCTGGTCAAGACCCTCACCGCCGGTAACAACAAGGGGATGGGTATTCTGATGGGAAGCGGGACGGGGAAATCCTTCCAGATGTTCACCGGGTGGGATGGCGCCCAGCACGTCGTCGTGGCTCGGGCCGGATTGGATAATGGCGGCTGGTACTGGACCGACTTTAACGCGATCCCCACCAATACTTGGGTCTTTGTGGAGATCGTGTGGATGGCCGCCACCGGCCCTGGGAATAACGACGGTTGGTTCGCCCTGTATCTGGACGGCGACCTGAAAAATGCCTTTACGATGGACAATGATACCGTCAGGATCGACACGGTGCGGCTTGGCCCGGCCTACGTATCCCCCGGAGCCACCGGCATCATCGGCTTTGACTCCTTCACCTCCGACAGCGGCGCCTACATACCCTAGGTCATCGCCTCCAATACATCCTGCAACCCAACGCCCCGCATCCGTTGAACCAGAG
>CBDUUP010000105.1:0-11912 GCA_965370435.1 uncultured Anaerolineales bacterium
AAATAATAATGAGTTTAGGTTTATATCCTGACTTTTTCAAATTGATTATTTTGATAAACAAACTATTTACATAACGGAGAATGATAATGGACCATCGCGATAAAAAATCAATGCTCAAGGAATTAAAGCGTATTGGAGGCACTGAAGTCGCTCAAACGCAAACAGTGATTCCATTGAAAGGAGAGCAAGCGGAAACCGTAAAGAAAACATTTTTGGATTTATTGAACCAACGCCAAATTCCAGGCGTAGTTATCAAGCAAATGGAAGGTGAACTAGATTACACCCTCATTCAAAAAACAATATTGAAAAATGAATCGGCGATGATGGCCGTCCGGATCGGGTCCTATGGAAATGACCTGATTTTGGAAATGCGACACCATGAAAGTTCACAAAAACATGCGTTAGGGTGGCTCATAATTACAGTTGTTGGCGTTTTTTTCTTTTGGACCGGGTTTGGGTTTGTAGCTATGATAGTTGGGTTTTGGATGAGTAGAAACATGACTCTATCAGGACCTGAGGTAGAAGAAAGCCAATTGCTAAAAGAAATTGTGACCGAGACACTATTCCAAGCTCTTGAAAATTGCGAAATTAGCCCCACCGGTGGGTGGGACGAATAACATTCCCATAGATAACTGGTAGCCTGTTTTACACCAACACTGCACTATCTAGTGCTGGTGCAATCAACAAACAAGCCTAATTTCTGGTCGCCTAATCACCTGGTTGCCTTGGTGACTGCTTACCTTTCACCGGTTAATTTTTCTCAACCACCTTCTCATGCGGACACTTGCACTCGATCCCCTCCCCGTCGCTCTCCGGCCAGCAGTTATTCGACGAGAGACAGCGAGATTTGTCCTGAAGGCCTTGGCGCATCCGGTTGGGGAAGTCCGGCTCGGTGATGAGGGGGCGGCACAGGGAGATGAAGTCAACCTCGCCGCCGTCCAACACCCGTTCCATCACCTTCTGGGAGCGCATCCCGCCCACCAGGATGATGGGTAAATCCGTGACCGGGCGCGCTCTCTGGGCGAAGGGGAGGAAGTAGGCCTCCCGGTCTTCCGAGCGGATCCCCTTGCGGGAGCTGACGATCTCCCCCCCGCTGAACCCCGCGCTGATCTCCAGGCCGTCTATCCCCATCTCCGCCAGAGCGGCCACGACCTGGGTCCCCTCCTCCAGAGTCAAACCGCCCTCCTTGCCGTCCACCATGCCGAATTTTATCAGCACGGGAAAATCCGGCCCAACCTGCTCCCGGACGGAGGCGGCCGCGCCTCGCAAGAAGCGCATCCGGTTCTCCAGGCTCCCGCCCCATTGGTCGGTGCGGCGGTTGATGTAGGGCGAGAGGAATTGGCTGTTCAGATAGCCGTGCGCCCCGTGGATCTGGACGCCGTCGAAACCGGCCTCCTTGACCCGCCGAGCCGCCTGCCCGAAGGCGTCCATCATGATTTCAATTTCATCCAGCGTGATCTCCCGCGCCGCCCGCCTTCGCTTGGAAGCCTCCACCACCGAGGGCGCGATGGCCTCCTCCACCGCTTCCAGGTCGCACTGCAACCCGCCGTGGTTGATCTGCACCACGGCCTTGCCCCCCTCCTGATGAACCGCCTCGGCCAGTTCAGCAAGGCCGGGGATCAGGTCATCGCTGTAGACACCGATCATCTCGGGGTGGGCTTTCCCGGAGGGGTGGACGTACATGTGGCCGGTGATGATGAGACCCACGCCGCCTTGAACCAGCTCGCGATACATGGCGGTCAATTGAGGCAAGGGCCTGCCCTCGGCGTCGCTCATGCGCTCGGCGGTGGCCGACCGCACCAGGCGGTTGGGAAGGGAAAGCGTTCCAATTTGGGCGGGGGTGAAGAGATTGCTCATAGGACTCCTTGTACTCATAGGAATTTCAGATTTTGTAAAGCACACACCAGCATATTATACAACTCAATTTCCAACATTTCGACATACTTCATTCGACAGTTTCAACCGTTGACCTAATGAAACATACCTCCCACAGGAAATTAACAAGACCCATCCAAGCGAAAGCATCTCCGCTTGAAGACTCTTTCGCGTTTTTCGCGCCCTTTCGCGCATTTCGTGTTCCAAACGCCAACGACCCCGCCTAAGCAGGGTCGTCATAGTCTCAAATCAAAGCCCAATCCTCAGCGCAGATACTCATCCATAGCCTCGGCGGCTCGGCGGCCCGCGGTCATGGCGGTGACCACCAAATCAGGGCCGGTTACGGCGTCGCCACCGGCGAAAACGCCGGGACGGGAAGTTGCGCCGGTCTCGGAGTCCGCCACCACCAGACCCCATTTATGAGTCTCCAGGTCGGGGGTGGTTTTGCTCAGGGTCTCATCGGGCCAATAGCCAATACCTAGGATGGCAGTGTCCACGTCGATGACAAAGTTGCTGCCCTCGATAGGCACCGGCCGCCTCCGCCCGCTGTCGTCCGGCTCGCCCAGTTCCATCTGGAGACATTCGATCCCAGACAGCTTGCCGTCCTCTCCAGCGATGAATTGCACCGGCTGAGTCAGGTAGCGGTATTCGGCGCCCTCTTCGCGGGCCATCTTGCGGTCTTTCACCCCGCCGGGCATCTCGTTCTCGGTGCGGCGGTAGACGCAGGTCACTTCTTCCGCGCCCAGACGGAGCGCGGTGCGCAAGCAGTCGGAGGCCGTGTCGCCGCCCCCCACCACAACCACTCGCTTGCCCGGATTCAGCGGTCCCTTCAAATCTTTAGGCAGATACTTCTTGTCCACGTTGCCGCGGATCAAGAAATCGGTGGCCTCATGAACGCCGGGCAGATCTTCGCCGGGGATATCCATCTTGGCGTCAATCCCAACGCCCACCCCCACGAAAACCGCATCAAAGCCCTCGGCGAAAAGATCGTCAATGGTTTTGTCTTTACCAATAAATGTGTTGAAAACGAACTTCACCCCCGCCTTCTCCAGATCTTTGACCCGGGATAGCACAACCCCTTTCTCCAGCTTGAAATTGGGGATACCGTAGAGCAGCAATCCGCCCGGGCCGGGCTTGGAGTCAAAGATCGTGACCGCGTGGCCGCTCTGAATCAACATATCCGCGCATGCCAAACTGGCCGGGCCTGCGCCCACACAAGCCACCCGCTTACCGGTCGGCGCGGCCTTGACCATTTCAATCGCCCCCACCTGCCGTTCGTAATCGGTCACGAATGCTTCCAGCGCCCCGGTCTGGACCGGCTCGCCTTGTTTGTTGCGCACACAGGATCCCTGGCAAAGCTGCTCGTGAGGGCATACCCGCCCGCATATCTCCGGCAAGGAGCTAGTCTCGCGGTAGAGCTGGGCTGCCTCCAGGAACTCTCCTTGCTCGATCAGCCACATGGCCGAGGGGATGTCATTGTCCGCCGGACAGGCGATGACACAGGGCGCCGGGTCGGGGCAGTGAATGCAGCGGGAAGCCTCGTACTTGGCCCGTTCTTCATCGAAGGGGATGACGACATCTTCAAAATCAGCCACCCGTTCCGCCGATGGCCGGATGTCCAGATCAAAAAAGGATATCCGCACTCGTTCTTTGCGATCAATAGCCAGAGAGCCGCTGGGAATTTTTTGCATTAACTATCTCCTGAAAATCTAAGCGTTGTTCCACATATATTAAATCGAATCCTACGTCAAGTCATCAGTTGCAGATGCCCTATAAATAAGGGGACAATTGTCCTAATATATTTATTCGATAAACGCGGGATCATCCGATGATTGGCGAGATCATCTAGCAACGGCGCAAATTATATCTTATATTTTGCGTAAATTGCATCCTGAAACCTTAGCGTTTCGCAAGGAAAATTTAGCGCTTTATTGAATAACGTTAGTCGCTTCTTTCAAAATACAGTTATTGAAACTGTCAGGCCGATAGTTGGCTGTCAAGGCTCATTCGCAAAGATGCGCTAAGCCTTGCGAAGGTTGCTCAGGCTTCAATCCTGGTAAAAAATCAGTTCTCGAGGGCAAACTAAGTGATTTTACCAAACAACCTTCGCAAGGTTGGCGGACATCAATCTGTCGAATCATAATTGACATAACACTAGTCCACTTTTGCTCGTTCATGCAGCAACGCCTATCTCATACATTAAATTTATGCCCAAATCCCCTGCCCTGGTGAAAATCTCTTTAACAGTGTCTTAGTAGATAAAAGTTTCAATTCAGTATCTTTGACTCCCTCAACCGTAGGAAGTTTTTTCGCAAGGAAATCCATTAGATGGTGTTTATCCCGACAAACGACCTCGATGTGTAGATCATACCCGTTGGTTGCCAAGTTAATGTAAATTATCTCCTCAAAGGAAGCGATTCGATCAGTAATTTCTTGCAGGCGATAAAGGTTTACCTTGACGGATACTTGCGCCATAATGGCTAACCCTTTGAGCATCGGGTTATTGAGTGCCTCTACCTGAAGTTTTCCATCTCGAACTAGACGTTGATAGCGCTGACGGATAATTCCACTGGAGACTTTTAAACGTTGCGCAATCTGCGAAAAGGGTGTTTTTCCATCCTCATTCAGAATTTTTATTAACTGCGAATTTATATCGTCTACCTTTGTTATAGTATCGAGATCTTGAAAACTCATCTGTGCCTCCTTCCGATTAGTTATTTATCCTCGCGATAATATCACGCTTTGACACAAAAGTCAACATAATAATGATGATTAGTGATTGTTTATAAAGATATACTATCAAAACGTCATAATCTTTGCCGATATTATGTCAAAATCATATTTTAAAGGGGGGTAATTATGGAGAAAATATCTAACTAGCCACCTAACAGTGTTCAAAAGAGGAACTCGAAATGAATACTTATTTCAAGATGAATTTCAATTTGGGGGGTTTGGCGACCAATGTCCCAGCGACTAAAGTCACACAAACGTTTACGAAGTCTGCCCGCGCCGACTTGACCATATTATGGCAGACTTCGTATTTGTTGGCGCGACTTCAGTCGCTGTTTCGCCCCCGACAAGTCGGTGAGTTGGGTTGCACAAGAGACCAACTCAGCGTATACTTTGCATAGAATACTATTCGCGATTAGAAGGAAACATCGCCGCGAGAGTGAGCTTTGAACTCCCAAGCCAACCTCCTGATCGCGCCGAGACGAGAACCATGACCACAATGATCAACTGCCCCCGCTGCCAACAACAAACCGATGCCTCCGTCAGTCACTGTTCGCACTGCGACGTGAACCTGGCGCTGGCAGCCTTAATGACTGAAAGCATCTCGACGCCAACCGCAGACGCGCCCAGCCAGGTACCCATCACTCCTGAACTATTGGTGCCCCGCCTGGGCGATTCCCTGGTAGAGAACGGCCTCTTGCAACCCGATGACTTGCAGCGCGCCCTGGATCATCAAAAAAAGCGCGCCGCCGACCAGCAACCTATTCTGCTGGGCCAGGCCCTGGTCCAATTGGATCTGATCGACCAAGAAGCGCTCGACCAGGTCATCACCGAACAGATCCTGAGCCTGCAAAACGCCATCCGAGATGCCAACCAGCAGCTCGAACAGCGGGTCCAAGACCGGACCAATGAACTCCAACGAGCGTTGACCCAAATCAAGAGTCTCAACCAACTAAAGACCAACTTCATCTCCAACATCTCTCACGAACTGCGCACTCCTCTGGCGCACATCCTCGGATACGTCGAACTCATGGCCGATGAAGGCCTGGGACCGCTCAACGAGGGCCAGAATGATGCTGTAGCCGTCATCTTGCGCTCCTCCCAACGCCTGCATAGATTAATTGACGACCTGATCCAATTTTCGCTGGCCTCCCAGGAAGAGTTCAGCCTCCGTTTCGGGTCGGTTTCTCTAGGGAAACTGATCCAGGTAGCCATCTCCCAGGCCACCCCCAAAGCCCGAGCGAAAAACATCAGCTTGGAAAGCGCGGCGCCGGAAGACCTCCCCGAGGTGGAAGCGGACAGCGAAAAGATCACCTGGGTTATCCAACACCTGATAGAGAACGCCATCAAGTTCACCGAATCAGGCGGCAATGTAAAAGTTGATACCCGTTTAGAGAACGCCAGCGTCGCTCTCTCCGTCCTGGATAACGGCATCGGCATCTCCCCAGACCGCCTAGGGGAGATCTTCGAACCCTTCCACCAACTGGACGGATCGGCTACCCGGCGTCAAGGGGGGACCGGCCTGGGTCTAGCCCTGGTGCGCCGTATCATCGAAGCTCACGGCGCGGCCATACAGGTGCAATCCAAAGAAGGGGCCGGTTCACGCTTCACCTTTGCTTTGCCTCTCCGCAAGGAGGCTCATGGCTGACGACACCGGCTCTCTGGCCCTGCGTCCCCAAGAGTTAGAGGCGGTCTATGCCATCAGCCGGGTCATCGGACAGGTGATGGGTATTGAAGACGCCCTGGATCAGATCACCAACCTCACCCGCCCGGTATTCATCTTCGACAACGTCATCCTCTACCTATTGGATGACCAGGAGAGCGGCCTGGAACCGGCCTACGCCCGGATCGTCGGGCGGGGGCGCTCTGCGGAGGCCGACCTGTCCTGGGGCGAAATGGCCGCCAACCAAGCCTTCTCCCAGGGTGAAAAATACATCCACCACGAGAGATTTGGCGACCAAACCGACCGCCTGAACTCGCGTTTCTTCCTGGCCCTGCCGCTGCAAGTCTCCGGAAAACTCGCCGGCGCGCTGGTTTTCATCCGTTTTGGAGGACCAGCCTTCGAACCTGACCACATCCACCTGGCTGAATTCATCGCCGACAATATCGTCCAACTGTTGGCCCAGGAACGACTGGTGGAGCGCATCGCCCAACTGGAAGCTGACCGGCGAATGGCCCAACTGCAAGATGATTTCATCGCTATGGTCTCTCACGAACTGCACACCCCCCTGGGCTTCATTAAAGGCTACGCCACCACCCTGCTGCGCAAAGACGCCGAATGGGATGACCAGACTCGCCGTGATTTCCTGGCCATCATTGACGAAGAATCTGACCGTCTCAACGAACTCATCGAGAACCTGCTGGATTCCTCCCGCCTGCAATCTGGAAATCTGGCCATGGAAGCCAGAGAGGTCGAGCTGGATCCCCTCATGCAAGATGTCTTGCAGCGCAACCATCAACGCTACCCAGACCTCACCCTGGAACTGCACACCAAAAACACGGTCAATTATATCCAGGCCGACCCGCAGCGCCTGATCCAGGTGTTCGACAACCTGTTGAACAATACAGCCAAATATGCCCCTGGCGCAACTGTCACCATCACCCTAATGAATGATGAGGTCAAGCTCTACGCCTCGGTAGAAGATGACGGCCCCGGCATCCCCTCAGAGTATTTGGATCGCCTCTTCGAGCGATTCTATCGAGTCCCCGAATCCAGCACCAGCGCCCGCGGATCTGGTTTGGGCCTGTTCATCTGTTATCATATCATCCGCGCCCACGGTGGAGAAATATCCGTGACCTCCGAACTGGGCGTAGGAACCCGATTCAATTTTTATCTCCCTATTCATTCTTCTCCCCTACAAACGCAGGAGGCTCAAAATGACTGAACGAATTTTGGTTGTAGATGATGAACCCCGGTTCATCCGCCTGATCGAAGCCAACCTCACCTCAGAAGGGTACGAGGTTCTCTCCGCTGCAAACGGCCAGGAAGCCGTAGACCGGGTGGTGGAAGACCGCCCCGACCTGGTGCTGCTGGACATTATGATGCCGGTGTTGGATGGATTTCAGGCTTGTGAACGGATCCGCGAATTCTCCACCGTCCCCATCATAATGCTCACGGCCAAAGGAGAAGAGAAAGACCGGGTGCGCGGCCTGGATGTGGGCGCCGACGATTACGTGGTCAAACCGTTCTCGGCGGAGGAAATGCTGGCCCGGGTGCGGGCCGTGCTGCGGCGCGCCCAGATCACCGACAGCGCTTCCGAGCCGAGCGTATTCACCCACGGCGAATTAAAAATAGACTTCGCCCGCGGCGAAGTCACCCGAGGGGAGCGGCAGATATTCCTCTCCGCCACCGAATACCGGCTACTGCTCCAGTTCGCCCACAACATCGGGCAGACCCTATCATCCGAGCAATTGCTGACCGGCGTCTGGGGCGAAGAATACCGGGAAGACAAAGAGATCCTCTGGGTCAGCATCTCCCGCCTGCGTCAGAAGCTGGAAGAAGACCCCAAGAATCCCATCCACATCGTCACCCGCTCCGGGATGGGATACACCATGCCGGATGAATCCTGATCCAGTATTCTATCGAGATACAATCAACCTCCCGCCCCGGAACCCAGGCAGCGGGAGGTTTTTTCTAAGGCCATTCTTTCCGAGAATCTCACAGCCCTCCGAAAAAAATATTAACCACGAAGGCGCCAAGACACTAAGAAAAACAACAAACTTTGTGTCTTGGTTTTAGAAACCTCACCTTTTAATTTCAGATATAAAACACCAAGCAACACTTACATAGTTCATCCTAACTAGCGTTTGGCAAGGTAGATACTGACAAGGCTGTACGGAACTGTAACGCACTTTCAACAGTCAGAGCAAGCTTCACCAGATACTATTAGAAAGCGCTCTACCCATATGCTGGCGAGGTCCAATACCGTCTGTTAAGCATACCTTCCTAGAACATACAGATTTGTAAACAAGAAATATACTGCCAAATTTGGAATATAATAAACCATCCCAATCCCTCTGTGCGGAGGAGCAAACACCTTGACCATTCATTACGACGACAAAGGCAAATACTTCACCGACATCGTCACCAAGAACGATGTCTCGGCCATAATCCAAACCTTGACCCATCGGATCCACGGCAGAATCCACGTCCGGCAGGGAACCCGCTTGTTAGACGAGTTGAACAATGCCAACCAGTTCTTGCCCATCACGGACGCGGTGGTGCTGACCGGCGACGGGGAAGAGGATCACAAAAGCGAATTCATCACCCTGAACCGCGACCACATCGTCTGGATCCTCCCCCAAGAAGAACCCGATCCAAATCCCTCTTCCGAAGAGGTGGGAACATGACCAGCCTGCAAGACCGACAAGCCCAAACCCAAGATGCTCGAATGGAGGGGCCGGACAACGAAAAATTAAAAGCCTACTTGATCTCCACCATCGCCCGCGAACTGGAGGCCAACCCGCCTCCCTTCAACCAACGCCGCGAGGCCATCACCGACATGCTGGACCAGGCCTACTCCCACACCAAACTGCAAATGGCCGACACCATGCGCCAGCAAGTCTTCCGGGAAGTGCTGGACGACCTGCTCGGCTACGGGCCTATCCAGCCCTTGCTGGACGATCCCGAAGTCACCGAAGTCATGGTCAACGGCCCGGATAAAATTTACACCGAAAAGAATGGAAAATTAACCAAAACTGGGGTCAAGTTCCAAAATAATGATCACGTCCTCCGGATCATCGATCGCATCGTGCTGCCCCTGGGACGGCGCATAGATAACGATAGCCCCACCGTGGATGCCCGCCTGCCGGATGGCTCCCGGGTCAACGCCGTCATCCCACCAGTAGCCATAGACGGCCCCACCATCACCATCCGAAAATTCGCCAAAGAAAGATTTGGGGTTGACGACCTCATCGCCTTCGGCACCCTCACCGCAGGGATGGCCGAGTTCATCGATGCCTGCGTCAAGTCTCGGTTGAATATTGTGATCTCCGGCGGCACCGGCTCTGGTAAAACCACCACCCTCAACATCCTTTCCAGTTTCATCCCCGAAGACGAGCGCATCATCACCATCGAGGACGCCGCCGAACTGCAATTGATCCAGGATCACGTGGTGCGCATGGAAACCAAAACAGCCAACGCCGATGGGGTCGGGGCAGTTGACATCCGCGAACTGGTGCGCAACTCCTTGCGCATGCGGCCCGACCGCATCGTGGTCGGCGAATGCCGCGGCGGAGAAGCCATCGATATGCTCCAGGCCATGAACACCGGCCACGACGGCTCCCTGACCACCGTACACGCCAACACCCCCCGAGACGCTCTCTCCCGCCTGGAAACCTTGAGCCTGATGTCCGGCTTGGATTTACCCATCAAAGTTATCCGCGAACAGATCGCCTCGGCGGTGGACATGATCGTCCAGCAGTCCCGCCTCAAAGACGGCACCCGAAAGATCACCTACATCACCGAGGTAGCCGGGATGGAGGGCGATATCATCATTATGACCGATATATTCAAGTACGAACAAACCGGCGTAGACCCGGATGGGAAGATCATCGGCCAACTAAAACCCACCGGCATCCGCCCCATGTTCACCAACCGTTTAGAAGCGGCCGGATTCAAGCTAGGTTCGGCGATATACACTGACCGCCCTGCTCCGCCTCCCGCCGCCAAGCAGCAATCCCGCCGCAGGCGATAACGAAAAAATCAACCGCATATACTATTCAACCAAACGGCCACTTTCTGCTATAATGGCATCATTATTCACTAATCAGCAGAGAGTGGCCGTTATGATTCATCCACAAGCGATTACCATCCGGGGCAAAAAGCTGGGCGTGCTCATAAAGGATGCCCGGCTATCCGCCAAAAAGACCAAAAAACAGTGCGCCGCAGCCATCGGCACCACCAGTTCCACGTTCGGGTCATACGAACGGGGAGTGAAATCCCCCTCCCTGCCCGAACTGGAAGTGCTGGCTTTCTTCCTGAATATACCGGTGGACCATTTCTATGGAAAAGAAGCCATCTCCGATGACGAACCCCCCACCAGCAGCCTGAACCTGGAAAACATGCTGGCCCTGCGCCAGCGCATCATTGGAGCCTTGCTGCGCCAGGCCCGCACCGACCTGAGTCTCTCCATGAAGGACCTGGCCAGCCGCGCCGGCCTCACTTCGGGCCGCCTGAAAAAATTCGAGCTGGGCGAACGCCCCATCCCCATCCCAGAGCTAGAAGCCCTGGTCAGTACGCTGGGTATCTCCCTGGACGATTTCCGCGATGGCCAAAGCCCGGTTGGCGATTGGATCCTGGAGCAGCGCGCTGTCCATGAGTTCCTGAAGCTGTCTCCCGAATTGCAAAACTTCGTCTGCACGCCGGTCAACCGCCCCTACCTGAAAATAGCCCAAAATCTCAGCGAAATGTCGGTGGAGAAGCTGCGCTCGGTGGCCGAAGGTTTGTTGGAAATCACCCTCTAACGCTTGGCTGTATCCACTACTCTTAGGAAAATCCCGTGGAAATCCTGACCCCTGAACAACTCGCCCAAGAAGGCCAGAAAAAATATCAGAATGGGGACTACCTGGCCGCGGCTCAATCTTTCGAGGGCGCGGCCAGCGGATACCGAGACCAAGACGACCCCCTCAACGCCGCCGAGATGGAGAACAACCGCAGCGTCGCCCTCCTGCAGGCCAAAGACGCCCCCGGCGCGCTGCAAGCCGCTCTGGACACTGATAAGGTCTTCGCCGCCGCGGGGGACAAGCGCCGTCAGGCTCTGGCTCTGGGAAATCAGGCTGCCGCCCTGGCAGCCCTCAACCGCCTGGACGAAGCCGAAGCCGCCTACATCCAATCGGGAGACCTCTTGAAAGAACTAGGCGAAACCGACCTGCGCGCCTCGGTCATGCAATCCCTTTCTCAGATCCAACTGCGCACCGGCCGCCAATTGGAAGCCCTGGCAACCATGCAGGCCGGAGTCACGGGGGTCAAAAAGCCCAGCCTGCGCCAGCGTTTTCTCAAACGACTGTTGGAAATCCCCTCCAAATTCCTGAATCGCTCCTGACGTTTGGATCACTATTTTGCGATTGCAAATAGACCCTTGGGGTCTGCGTATTGTTAGATATATGTAATTCCCTCCCCTATTAGGAGTCGAGGCTTTTTACCGTCGGCGGCGGAACATAAACCACCCAAAACCACGAAAACACAAAAATTTTTGGTGGGTAAACCAGGGAGCAACATTTAACATAGCAAGAACTGACCGGCACCTTTGGGCACCTTTACTGACAAAAGATGGCCGAGAATTATTTCATTGGAGCAATTTAAAAAA
>CBDUUP010000106.1:0-11864 GCA_965370435.1 uncultured Anaerolineales bacterium
CATGTGTAGTTTACCTTCTCCTGAAAAAAAAGAGAGAACTCAACTATCCGCAGGCATACAATTCATACAAACTAACACTTTTCGATTATTAAACATCGTGGACATTCTTCATCAAGGTGTTATGTTAATTACAATAATACTATAAGTTGTACTTATTAGAATATATTTATTGACTCAATTCATCAGCATAAAACATCATAACTAGTAATTTGGAACAGCTTTTGTGATAATGCTTACTCCACCGTCACCGACTTGGCGAGATTGCGGGGTTGGTCTACGTCGAGGCCGAGGAGGGCGGCGACGTGGTAGGCGAGGATTTGGAGGGGGATTATGGTGGTGACGGGGCTGAGCAGCCAGGGGGTTTTGGGCATCCAGATGACGTGGTCGGCCAGGGTGGGGATGAGTTCGTCGCCGTCGGTGGCGAGGGCGATGACGTCGCCGCCGCGGGCTTTGGTCTGCTCTATCTGGCTGAGCATCTTCTCGTACCACTTGTCTTGAGGGGCGATGACGATGGTGGGCATGTCTTTGTCCACCAGGGCGATGGGGCCGTGCTTCATCTCACCGGCGGGATAGCCCTCGGCGTGGATGTAGGAGATCTCCTTGAGCTTGAGGGCGCCTTCAAAGGCGGAGGGCATGCTGATCCCTCGGCCCAGGTAGAGGCAGTGGGTGATGTCCTTGATGACGTGGGCGATCTGCTCTACGTCCGCTTCCCGGGCCAGACAATCGGCAGCCAGGGTGGGCACGAGGCGGAGATCGGCGACCAGGGCACGGCGGTTCTTCTCGGTGAGGAGGCCGCGCAGGTCGGCCAGCAGAATGGCGAGCATGTAGAGGTCCACCAGGGGGGCGGTGTAGGCTTTGGTGGAGGCTACGCCGATCTCGGGGCCGGTCTGCATGGAGATGAAACCGTCGGAGATGCGCATGGCCTGAGAACCGATAACGTTGACGATGGACCAGAGCGTTGCGCCGCGCTGGCGGCCTTCGGTCATGGCGGCAAGGGTGTCGGCGGTCTCGCCGGATTGGCTGATGGCGAGGACGACGGTGTTCTCGTCCACGATGGGGTTCCGGTAGCGGAACTCGGAGGCGATGTCCACCTCGACGGGGATACGGGCGATGTGCTCTATGACGATCTTGCCGACCAACCCGGCATAGGAAGCGGTACCGCAAGCAATGATAAAAATCTTCTCGATCTTTTGGGCGAATTCGGGGGTGAGGTTGAGGTCGGGGAGGATGATCTTCCCGGCATCGAAGTCGGCCCGCCCGGCGATGGTGTCGGTGAGGGAACGGACTTGCTCGTGGATCTCTTTTTGCATGAAGTGGCGGAACTCGCCCTTCTCGGCGGCGACGGGGTCGAAGGGAACCGTCTGCACTTTGTAGTCGACGGGTTCGCCGTCCAGAGTCAGCACTTCCAGGCCATCCTGGGTGACGACGGCCATCTGGCCTGACTCCAGGAATACCATCTGGCGGGTGTGCTCCAAGATGGCGGGCAGGTCGGAGGCGATGAACATCTCCCCTTCGCCCACTCCGATCACGACTCCGCCGGCGTTCCCCAGACGAGCCGCGACGATCTTGTCCGGCTCTTTGGAAGACATGACGACCACACTCTGGTGGCCCTTGAGTTGGTGGAGGGTACGGCGGGCTGCTTCTACAAGACCGCCCTCGACCGCCATGAAACGTTCGACCAGGTGGACGATGGTTTCGGTGTCGGTTTCGGACTTGAATTCAGCGCCTTCGGCGGAGAGTTCATCGCGCAGTTCGAGAAAGTTCTCGACGATGCCGTTATGGACGACGACGACCTCGCCAGTGTCGCCCAAATGCGGGTGAGCGTTACGGGCGTTGGGCGCGCCGTGGGTGGCCCAGCGGGTATGGCCGATGCCGACGTTTCCATTGACCGGGTCTTCATCCACCATCTTCACCAGGCGGTTGAGCTTCCCGGCGTCGCGGCGGACTTCGATATTTCCATTTTGGAGCACAGCGATCCCGGCTGAATCATAGCCCCGATATTCCAGCCGCTTGAGGCCGTTGAGGATGATGGGGGTTGCATCCTGGTGGCCGATGTAGCCAACGATTCCACACATGAGGGGTTCCTCCGTTTTTCGGTGACAGGGAAAGGTGGAACAAGTATACAAGGAAACAAGGATATAAGGCAACTATCCGGGAGAATCCGGTGTAGTTACACCTGTTCGTGTTTTTTCCTGTAGGTTTATTGGGGAGCCACGCCGCAGGATTTTGTCCCTCCGGTCTCCCGGAGGGCGTTAGGCCTGAGGTCTTCAGAATGAAGAAAAATGTCGGGTGGTGGCCCACCCGGAGGGCATCCGCTGATCTTTCGATTTTCCCGGCCCGCAGGCTGGCAACCTGGGGGGTGTTCCGGTTAGCCCCACGGCGAAGTGGGGAACCCTCGTCCTCGTCACCCTGGAATTAGTCTAAATGATCTAGGTAGTCTTAGTGGTCTAAGTGGTCGAAAACCGTGGGACTAGGATGGTTAGACTTTTGACAGGGCCGTGCGCTGTATTTATGTATTTAGGGCCGGGGGCCTCCTGAGGAAGTTGATTGGGGGGTATTATACCGTAAAGAGGAGGGGGAAAGGTTGGTTGAGGTAGGTTTCTAATGAAGGTATTAGATAACGGAAAATGGCGTTTTGGGTTCTTATAGTCTAAATTAATCCTGCATGAGCATTAACTAGCCAAAATTGCATACATGGTATAATAAGATGTTAGCATTAAGAAAACGGCAACCCAGGAAAAAGTGTGAATCCATCGGGTGGGAGAGCCTTCACCCTCGACCAGAGGCGCTCCCCAATCACAACTCCGTAAGACACCCAAGTTCCTGCGGCAAGACAGAGATCCATCCATGCGCTTGATGGCCTAAAAACGTAAGCGGCTTAGTCCAGCAAACAAAAGCAAGGAGATCGATTTGGCTTTCAATCCCCTAAACTGGCTTCTGGGGTTTTTCTCACTAGACATCGGCATTGACCTGGGCACAGCCAATACTTTGGTGCATGTCCGGGGTAAAGGTATTGTCATCAACGAACCCTCCTGGGTGGCGATTGAAAAAAGGTCCCGGCAACCCTTGGCAATAGGGGCCGAGGCAAAAGAAATGGTGGGACGCACCCCCATCAACGTGATCGCGGTGCGCCCGTTACGAGATGGGGTCATCTCGGAGTTTGAGATCACTGAAGCCATGTTGGAATACTTCATTGGGAAAACGCACGAGCAAAGCATTGTGCCCCTGCCTCGCCCCCGGGTGGTGATCGGCATTCCCTCGGGGGTGACGGAGGTGGAAAAACGGGCCGTTTTTGACGCCGCTATGCTAGCAGGGGCGAGAGAAACTCACCTCATCCACGAGCCGACGG
Source organism: uncultured Anaerolineales bacterium (assembly GCA_965370435.1). Lineage (GTDB taxonomy): Bacteria > Chloroflexota > Anaerolineae > Anaerolineales > UBA11579 > CBDUUP01. Next base: position 3,350 of record CBDUUP010000106.1, read on the forward strand.
CTTCAGCGCTGGCGGCAGGTCTGCCAATAGGGGAGGTTCAAGGCAGCATGATCGTTGATATAGGCGGCGGGACTTCGGAGGTATCGGTATTTTCAATGGGGGGCATCGTGGTCTCCCGTTCGCTGCGTGTGGCGGGGGATGAATTGGATGAGGATATTGTTCAGTACGTGCGCAATAAATATAACCTTCTGGTAGGCGCTCGGATGGCAGAGCGGGTGAAAATAGCAATCGGCTCAGCCTATCCGCTCCCAGAAGAAGGCACCATGACGGTGCGGGGCCGCAACCTGGTCTCTGGACTGCCGGAAGCCATCGAGCTATCTTCGGTGGAGATTCGAGATGCGATCTCCGGGTCGGTGATGACGATCATTGAGACCATCAAGGACGCGCTGGACGAAGTCCCCCCTGAAATTGTGGCTGACCTGATGGACAATGGAGTTTGTCTGGCAGGGGGCGGGTCGCTATTGAAAGGTCTGGCTGAGCGGCTGTCGGACGAACTGCGGATACGGGTATGGGTGGCCGAAGATCCGATGACCTGTGTGGCGCGGGGCGCGGGCATGGTCCTGGAAGACCTGGAGGCCATGAAACATTGGCTGGTCAGTGTGGACGGAACGTACTAATCTGTTATCCTCTACCGCCAGCCTGGGCACTACGCAAGGCTGGCGTTTTAGCGCCCTGACATGAGACCGACAATCCCTCGATCCATCCAATTAGCGATGCTGGCCCTATTTGTGGTGGGCGTGTCCCTGCTGGCATTGGGCGGCTACCTAACTCCCGTCACTCAAGCGATATTATCGCCAATCGTGGATGCTCAGACCTGGATATCTTCCCGATTCCAGGCTTTGCAAGAACTTCTCACCGCCCCGGCTGATCTGACCAGCTTGCGGTTAGAGAATGATCGCTTGAAATCAGAAATCGCCCGACTACAAGGTGAAGTGGTCAACCTTCAGCAGCAAGTGGCCGATACGGAAATTCTCGAGACGCTGCTGGGTTTCGCCCGGGCCAACCCCAGCTACCAATATAAGGGGGCCAGGGTTATTGGACGCGATCCCAGCCCGTTCCTGCATTACGTCATCATTGACCGCGGCTCGGACGACGGATTGCGGCCAGGGATGCCGGTGGTCACCGATCAAGGTTTGGTGGGGCGTATCTCTGCGGTGAGCGCATTGGGGGCCAGGGTGCAGCTCATCACCGACCCGGCCTCTTCGGTGAATGTTCTTATACAGCCTTCGGAGGCGGATGCCCGGCTATTGGGCAGCATCACCGGAGACATCTCGATTGATTTAATCCCCCAGGAAATCACCATATCGTCGGGCAACCTGGTGCTGACCTCCGGTCTGGGCGGAAACTATCCGGCCAACGTGCTGGTGGGCCAGGTGAACAGCGTGCGGCAGGAAGCCACTGCTCTGTTCCAAATTGCATCGGTTCAACCGGCGGTGGATTTTTCCAAGCTGGAACTTGTGCTGATTATTGTTAACTTCCAGCCTATAGATATTACTCCCCTGATACCGTAATGAAAATACTTTCCCCCGGCTTGGGTGTAGTCGCCTCCCAAAATTCGGGGCGCAGCACGCTGCGCCCCTACAAGAGCAGCCTGGAATATGCCCGTGGGCGGGGACAAGCCCCGCCCCTACAGACAGGACACATTAGGCTCGACCATAAAAGAGAACGACGGTAATTTGATCAAATGGCGATAATGCTTGGCATTTTAGTAAACGGCATCGCGGTGATGCTCCAGACCACCATCGTGGGGCGGGTCACGCTGCTGCACGGATTCGCCGACCTGGTCATGCTGACAGTGGTAAGCTGGTCGCTGCACGAAAAGGTGCGCTCCACATGGCCGTGGGCGGTGGCGGCCGGGTTGATGGTTGGGTGGGTGTCGGCCTTGCCCTGGTGGGTCCCGCTCGCCGGGTATGCGATGATCGCGGGGATGTCAGCTTTCCTTCAATCGCGCCTCTGGCAGATCCCGATCTTGTCCTTATTCATCCTCACTCTGGCAGGAACGGTCAGCTTGCAAGGTTCATCATATCTGGTGTTGATCATCCTGGGGGCCAATCTCCCCTTGCTAGAAAGTTTCAACCTCATCCTGCTGCCCAGCCTGCTGTTGAATTTCCTGTTGGCATTACCGGTATATGGCCTGATTGGCGAAGTCGCCAGTTGGGTTAATCCCAAAGAGATAGAAGCATGAGCGAAAAAGACCGATCCCGAAACACGGTGAAACCCTGGCGTATCACCAGTTTTATTGTGGCGCTGGGGATAGTGTTCACTGTGTTCAGCCTACGATTATTCAGCCTGCAAATACTCCAGGGGGATGTGTATACGGCCCAGGCGGAAGAAAACCGGATATTGGAGATCTTTGAACCCACCCAGAGAGGGGTGATCTATGACCGCAACGGCATCGTTCTGGCGCGCAACGTGGCGTCGTACAACGTCATCATCACACCCGCCTTCCTGCCGGATGATGCAGGCGCGCAGCAAGAGATATTCCGCCAGCTTTCGCTATTGACCGGGACGCCGCTGAATAAAGGGTCGGTGGATGACCCCTTGATTCCCTGCGGCGACAACCTGGGCATCAGCCAGATGGCAGAAAAAGGGGTCACCTTTGCGCCGTACCAGCCGGTACATGTTAAATGTGACGTGTCTAAAGATATTGCGCTGATCGTGGAAGAACGGGCCGTGGATTGGCCGGGGGTGGGCATCGAGATCGAGCCGGTGCGCGACTACCCGACAGGCGGTTTAATGATGACGGCAAGTTTTATCGGTTATCTGGGGCCTATCCCGGCGAGCCTGGAACAATATTACCGTGACCTGGGGTTCCTGCCCAACCGGGACAAGATCGGCTACGCAGGAGTAGAGTGGTATTTCCAGGATGTTCTCTCCGGCACGAACGGCAGGCGGGTGGTGGAGGTGGACGTGGCCGGGCAAATCCTGCGCGATCTAGAAGCGCCCATCCCTTCCGAACCGGGGTTGAATCTGAAATTGACCATAGACACAAAATTTCAGAACGCGGTTGAAGCGATATTGGTGAGCGAAATAAACGGTTGGAACGCTTTCCTGGGACGGACCCTGTCCAATAAGGGGGTGGCTATTGTGATGAACCCCAAAACCGGGGAAATCCTGGCGTTGGTCTCTTACCCCACCTACGAAAACAACCGTTTTGCGCGCTTCATCCCGTTATCTTATTACCTACAACTGGCGGAAGACCCCCTAAAACCTCTCATCAACCACGCCATTGGGGGTGAGTTCCCAGTAGGCTCGGTATTCAAGCTGGTGACGGCGGTGGGCGCGTTGAATGAGGGCGTGGTGACGCCCGACCAGATGGTTCAGACTCCCGGCTTGATCACCATCACCGAAAAATTCTCTCCCAACGATCCAGGCTATTCGCGTGAATTTGTGGATTGGAACCGAGCCGGGTTCGGACAGCTTGACTTCATCGGAGGGTTGGCGAATTCCAGCAACGTGTACTTCTACAAATTGGGCGGCGGATACCCCGGCGAGATCGAACCGGGGTTGGGCATCTGCCGATTGTATCCTTACGCCCATGCGCTGGGCTACGGAGACCCGAGAGACTATGCCGCCGAGGTCCTGCAAGACTTGAGCCTTGAGGATTACGAGGGCATTGAACTGCCGGGGCAAGCTTATGGCCTGGTGCCCAGCCCGACCTGGAAGCGCATTAACCAGGGAGAGAACTGGTCTATTGGGGACACGTACATCGCCGGTGTGGGGCAGGGGTTCGTACTGTCTACTCCGCTGCAAGTAATGCTCTCGGCGGCCACAATCGCCAACGATGGGAGGCTGATGCGGCCCACACTCTTGCGAGAAATTGTTGACGACGAGGGAAAGGTGATCCAGCCCTTCAAGCCTGACATGGTCTGGGACTTGACGCAGACGCCCATCATCCCAACATACGCCAACCCGGCTGCGTTGGGGACTTGTAAACTCACCGACGCGCCGTTGAGAACTATCGAGCCGTGGGTGTTCGACACTGTGCAGGCAGGGATGCGGGGAGCGGTAACTTTTGGCACCCTGTTGGAGCCTTTTGAGGGCATGACCATCGCGGCGGCAGGGAAGACGGGCACCGCTGAATACTGCGACCTCACCGCGCTGAAGCAAGGCCGGTGTGTGTATGGGGGTTGGCCCACCCACTCCTGGACGGTGGCCTATGCGCCCAATGACAACCCGGAAATCGTGGTGGTGGCGTTTGTGTACAACGGCGGGGAAGGCGCCAGCGTAGCAGCGCCGATCGTGCGCCGGATCATTGACGCTTATTTTGATCTCAAGTCTATTGATACATCTCTGGGGGGGCCATGAGGGATAAGGCAGAAAGCGAGAAATCATACTAAAATGTCTCTCCGGCTTCAAGATATGTGAAAAATCACTTCATGCTATAATCATTTGAAACACTGAATCACTGAAAAACTGAAACACTGAAAAAAAAATTTGGTTGATTTATTAAGCGTAATGTTTAGCTTCATGTTGGCGAAATAAGAATATACGAAGGTATTGAAACACTGAATCGCTGAAACATTAACACTGAAACACTGATTGACTGAAACACTGAAAAACTTTTTGGTTGATTTATTAAACGCAATGTTTAGTTTCATGTTGCGAAATAAGAATATACGAAGGTATTGAAACATTGAATCACTGATTGACTGATCCGCTGATAGGTTGAATCTCTGAAATACTGATTTGAACATGTGTCCACGAACTGAAATTAAAGGAATCCGGGAGGGGCTGCTGGTCACGGTGGGGGATGGAGAATGGCCGGAGGCTCAGGAAAGCTTGATGGCGCACCTCGATGAGCAAGGTGAATTCTTGCGAGGGGCGCGCTTGATCCTGGACGTGGGCGACCACGTTTTGTTGGCAGCGGAGATGGCGAAACTTCGAGACCAGATCACGGATTTCGGGGTCTCGTTGTGGGCGGTGCTGTCCACATCGCCGACCACCGATCTCACCACCCAGACCCTGGGCATGGCAACCCGCATTCACCAGGGCCACTCCGACCCGACTGAAGAGGCGGCGGAAGCCAACCGGGACGGTGGAGAGGCTACGCTGGTGATGCGGACGCTGCGGTCGGGGTTCAAGCTGGAGCATCCGGGACACGTGACGGTGATCGGCGACGTGAATCCGGGGGCGGAGATCATCGCCGGGGGGAACGTGGTGGTGTGGGGCCGCTTGCGGGGGCTGGTGCACGCCGGAGCGGAGGGCGACGAGGGCGCGGTGGTTTGCGCCCTGGACCTTTCGCCGACCCAACTGCGGATCGCGGGGCAGATCGCTATCACCCCACAGGGGCGGGACAAGCCTCAACCAGAGATCGCTTCCCTGCGGGAGGGGCAGGTGGTGGCAGAAACATGGCAAGAATAACGTTGGAACGTGAATTTGTTGAACGTTCGAGGAGACTATGACCGGAAAAGTCGTAACTATAACATCAGGCAAAGGCGGGGTTGGAAAAACCACCGCCACCGCCAACCTGGGCGCGGCGCTGGCGTCATTAGGGCACAAGGTTGTGTGCATTGACGCCGACATCGGCTTGCGCAACCTGGACGTGGTGCTAGGCCTGGAAAACCGGATCGTCTACGACCTGGTGGACGTGGTGGAGGGGCGCTGCCGCCTGCGCCAGGCTATGATCCGGGATAAAAGGCTGCCGGAACTTTACCTCATCCCGGCGGCGCAGACCCGGGATAAGACCGCTATCTCCCCCAGCGACATGGTGCGAGTGGCCGACGAACTGCGCCAGGAGGTGGATTGGATCATAGTCGATTCACCGGCGGGGATCGAGCGGGGTTTCAAAAACGCGCTGGCCCCGGCGGACATCGTGGTCGTCATCACCAACCCGGAGGTCTCGGCGGTGCGGGACGCTGACCGGATCATCGGCCTGGTAGAGGCGGAGATGAAAGGCCCAGCCCGGCTGATCATCAACCGGATAAACGCTGAAATGGTCAAGCGGGAGGAGATGATCTCCCCGGAAGATGTTGTTGAACTGCTGGCGATAGAGTTGATCGGCATCATCCCGGAGGACCAGAGCGTGATCGTGAGCACTAACCGGGGCACGCCTATCGCCCTGGACGAGAAGAGCAAAGCTGGAGAGGCTTTCCGCAATATCGCCCGGCGGTTGAAAGGGGAGGAGGTTCCCTTCTTGGATATTTATCAGGACGGCGGGTTCTTTGGCCGCCTTTCCCGGATCATACGCCCAGGAGGAGATTGAGATGCTACAGCGACTCAAAGGAAGAAAACGAAAGAGCGCAGGCCAGGCTAAAGACCGCTTGAAGCTCATCCTGAGCCACGACCGGACCGATCTCCCGCCCGGCGTGCTGGAAGACTTGAAAGACGAGATCATCGAGGTTATCTCCCGGCACGTGAAGGTGGACCCGGAGGGGGTGCGGATCGAGATGACGATGGATGGGAGGGAGCAGCGGTTGGTGGCCGATATTCCTTTGAAGTCTGTGAGCCGGAGGAGGCGAGGGAGGTAGGGAGGATGGGACGCTGATTGAAAAACTTTTCACCGCAGAGACGCGGAGACCGCGGAGAAAACGCAGAGAAAAACAAAATATTTTATAAAAACTCTGTGAACGTGGTTGGCTCGTCTTGCTGTCTCGTAAAAATTCCGATGTTTTTCGACAAGTGGCAATTTCTAAGTATTCAAGCTAGTATTTGGTTGAGGTATCCGTACGCGACGAATAGGTTATGAGAGCTGAAACCTGGCGAGATTTTGATTTTTGGTTGATGGGCGCGGTGGCGGTGCTGGTCATCTTCGGGATTGCGATGATCGACTCGGCTATCGCGGGGAATATTGAGTTATTGGAGGCCAACGCGGTGCAGCGGCAGATGGTGTTCGCCGGTATCGGATTGGCGGTGGTGATCATCGCAACTTCCATTGATTATCACATCTGGGCGACTATTGGACGATTGATGTATGGTGGGGTGGCGGCTTTGCTGGTGGGCCTTTATTTTTTGGGGGCGGCGTTCTTCGGGGCGCAGCGTTGGCTGGAAACAGCGCTCTTCAACATCCAACCTTCGGAATTAGCGAAATATGCAATGATCCTGGTGCTGGCGGATTTCTTCGCCCGCAACCAACACCGGATGGGCGAGTTAAGCACAATTCTGCGCAGCCTGGGGTTAACCATGGGGTTGGTGGTCTGGGTGATCTTACAGCCCGACCTCAGCACCTCGATCGTGATCCTGGTCATCTGGGCGGCGCTGCTCTGGGGCAGCGGTATTGAGATCAAGCGAGTGCTGGTTTTCGGGGGGATTGGGCTGTTGATCCTGGCGGTCAGCCTGCCGCTGATGATCGCCACCGAGGTCATTGAGGATTACCAAATCGAACGGATCACCGACTTCCTGATCCAAGACCCCAATGATCCGGACGCCCGGTATGGGTCAATCTATAACGTTAATCAATCTTTGATCTCTATCGGCTCGGGCGGCTTGACCGGCAAAGGGTACGGGCAAGGTTCTCAGGTGCAACTGCGTTTCCTCAAGGTGCGCTGGTCGGATTTCCTGTTCGCGGCTATGGCGGAGGAATTCGGGTTTGTGGGCACGATTTTGGTGATGATATTGCTGGTCTTTGTGATCTTGCGGGTGTTACGAGCGGCTCGTCTGGCGCGGGACACGTATGGAACTCTGGTGTGTTACGGGGTGGCGACGGTGCTTACTTTCCAGGCCAGCGTCAACATTGGGATGAATCTGCAATTGCTCCCCGTCACCGGACTCCCCCTGCCCTTCATGAGCTACGGGGGCAGTTCGCTGCTCACGATGATGTTGGGTATTGGGTTGGTGCAGAGTGTAGTGAGCAGGCATAGGATGAGAGTCTAAGTGGTCGAAATTGTCTAAGTGGTCTTAGTTGTCTGAGTGGTCTTAGTAGTCAGACGAGTAGACTATTGTTTTGGGGAGGAATTTTTTTGGGGGGCAATACTTTCTAGGCTATCCAGGCGACCCGGCTGAAGCCTCGACTCCTAGAGGCAGGTGGAGAGGGTGGATTTCAGTTTTGGAGCGCTGAGCGACTAAAGTCGCACGAACATTTGCAAAGTCGGCCTTCGCCGACTAAAAGCTGTTTCAGTCCGGCGAAGGCTTCGTCCTGAGGCTCAGCCCGAAGGGGCGGACTTCGTAGTTGGTGGCCTACTTTAACTTTAGTCGCTGTAGCGCGCAAAACTCACTCCAAACTGAAATGCACCCAGGGGAAGATGGCTGTAAGGATGTTGGGGTATAATCAGTGACATTAATTCTAGTTGATATGGAGCGAAATGACGGAAAAGATTATTAAGCCGGCGCGGACTCGATTCGCGCCCTCCCCTACCGGGTCTACCCATCTGGGCAGCGCACGTACGGCGTTATATCCCTTTCTATTTGCACGTCAAACGGGGGGGCAGTTCATCCTGCGGATCGAGGATACCGATAGCAAGCGTTACGTCGCGGAGGCGGAAGAGGAATTGATGAGCAGCCTGCGCTGGCTGGGCATCGTGTGGGACGAAGGGACCGACGTGGGCGGGCCTTATGGACCTTACCGCCAGTCGGAGCG
>CBDUUP010000107.1:0-11837 GCA_965370435.1 uncultured Anaerolineales bacterium
GGGGGGCGGGGACAAGCCCCGCCCCTTCGAGGGAATTCCCGTAGTATTGAGAAAGGAGCAGTGGTTTTATGAAAAGAAATTTGTGGCTTTTTGGGTTGGTAGTTTTGTTGGCGGCATCGTGTGGGCCGAAGGGGCCGCGGGCTTTGACGGTGATGACTCACGATTCGTTTGATATTTCTGAGGAGGCGCTGGCGGTCTTTGAGGAGGAGAACGAGGTTGAGGTGCAGTTCCTCAAGGCGGGAGATACGGGGGCGGCGGTCAATAAGGCGGTGCTGGCGGCGGGTAATCCCCTGGCGGATGTGTTCTACGGGGTGGATAACACTTTCCTCAGCCGGGCGTTGGCGTATGACATCTTTGAGGCGTATGAGTCCCCGCTGCTGGCGGACATCCCGGATGAATTCAAGCTGGACGCGCAACATCGGGTTACGCCGGTGGACTATGGCGACGTGTGCTTGAATTACGAGGCCGCTTTCTTTGAGGCGCAGGGCATGGCCCCGCCGGAGAATTTGGAAGACTTGCTCAGGCCGGAGTATGAGGGCTTGCTGGTGGTGGAGAATCCGGCCACATCCTCGCCAGGGCTGGCTTTTCTGTTCGCCACTATCGGCCACTTCGGGGAGGACGGCTACCTGGACTTCTGGCGCGGGCTGGTGGACAATGACCTGCTGGTGGTCAACGATTGGGAGACGGCTTACTACGTCGAGTTCAGCCAATGGGGCGGGACGCGGCCGTTGGTGGTGTCTTATGGCTCCAGCCCGCCTTTCGAGGTCATTTACGCCGAGGAGCCGGTGGATGAACCGCCCACCGGGGTGGTGGTCGGGGAGGGATCTTGCTTCCGGCAGATCGAGTTCGTCGGCATTCTAAAGGGGACGGAGAACCGTGCGCTGGCGGAGAAGTGGGTGGACTTCATGCTCTCGGTGGAGTTCCAGGAGGATTTGCCATTGAGGATGTACGTTTTCCCGGTCAACCCGGCGGCCGAACTGGATCCGGCTTTTGTGAAGTATCTGGCTGTGCCGGATGACCCGGTGCGCCTTGATCCGGCTCTCATCGCGGAGAAGAGGGAGGAATGGATCGACGCCTGGACGGAGGCGGTGTTGAGGTAGGTCTATTATGAAATTTGAGGGTTTTGGACATGGTTTGGATTGTCGGCGCGTGACTGGGCGCAGCAACGCTGCGCCCCTACGGAGGGAGGAGGCGGTGAATGGTCAATCGTCGTAAGAGGTTGCTTACAACCCTGGCCCTTTGGTTGGGGCCGGTGGCTTTCTTGGCTTTGTTCTATTTCTATCCCTTGGGCAGCATCTTGGGGGTCAGCCTGGGGGGGGAGGAGGGGGGGGTGTTGGCGCCTTTTGTGGAGATGTTCGGCTCTGCAAGGCTGCGGGGCGTGTTGGGAGTCACCGTGGGGCAGGCGGCGCTCTCCACTTTGCTGACCTTGCTGGTGGGGCTGCCGGGGGCTTATCTGCTGGGGCGATACGAGTTCCGGGGCAAGACTCTTTTCCGGGCCTTGACGGGGATTCCCTTTGTGATGCCGACTTTAGTGGTGGCGGCGGCTTTCAACGCGCTGCTGGGTCCGGCGGGGTGGGTGAACCTGGGCTTGATGGAAGCGCTCAGTTTAGACGCGCCGCCTATTCAGTTCACCAACACTTTCACCGCTATCCTGGTTGCGCACGTCTTCTACAACACCACTATCGTGCTGCGGATGGTGGGCGATTTCTGGGCGCATCTGGACCCGCGATTGGGCGGGGCGGCGCGGGTGTTGGGGGCCAACCGGTGGGAGACCCTGCGGCGGGTGACATTGCCTTTGCTGTCTCCGGCTATCCTGGCGGCGGCATTATTGGTCTTCATTTTCAATTTCACTTCTTTCGGGGTGGTGTTGATGCTGGGCGGGCCGAAATTCGCCACCCTGGAGGTGGAAATCTACTACCAGACCCAAGGCCCCTTTGACCTGCCGCTGGCGGCGGCGCTCTCTGTGGTGCAGTTGGTCTGTACGCTGGCCTTGACGGTCATTTATACGCGGCTGGCTAACCGGCTCTCGCGGCCTTTGAACGTACGGCCGAGGAGCTACACTCAGCGACGGCTGCGCACCTGGAAGGAACGTATATTGGCGGGGACGCTGATCGGCGCGCTGCTGGTTCTGTTCTCCGCGCCGCTGGCGGCCCTGGCGACGCGGTCCTTCTCGCGGCTGACCCCGGACCGGGGGCAGCATACCTTCGAGCGAGGTTTGACGTTGGATTTTTACCGCCAGCTTTGGGTGAATCAAAACCAGTCGCATTTCTACGCGCCGCCCAGCGCTTCGGTGGCGGTCTCAGTGGGGTATGCGGCGGCCACGGTGGGGTTGGCGTTGGCGTTGGGATTGCCCGCGGCCTGGGCTTTGGCAGGGAAGCCCAATTCGCGCTTCAACCGCCTGATTGATCCCATTCTGATGCTGCCGCTGGGGACTTCGGCGGTGACGCTGGGATTGGGATTCATCATCGCCCTCGACCAGCCGCCCCTGGATCTGCGGGCTTCGCCGATTTTAATTCCGCTGGCCCATACGCTGGTGGCATTCCCCTTCGTGGTGCGCAGCTTGACGCCCGCCTTGCGCAGCATCCGGCCGCGCCTGCGGCAAGCCGCGGCGATGTTGGGCGCGTCCCCGGGGCAGGTATTGCGCCACGTTGACCTGCCGCTGGTGGGCCGGGCGGTGATCGTGGCGGCGACCTTTGCGTTCACTATCTCGCTGGGCGAGTTCGGGGCGACGGCTCTGATCGCCAGACCGGAGTATCTGACTGTGCCGCTGGTGATCGAGCGATTCCTGTCTTTGCCCGGGGCGATGAACTTGGGACAGGGGTTGGCGTTGAGCACGATTTTGATGCTGGTCACCGGCGGGGGGATGCTGGCGATTGAGCGGCTGCGTATCGCGGAGGTGGGGGAGTTTTAACCGCCAAGGCTCGAAGACACAAAGGAAAAAATAGTGAGATAATCGTTGGGATCGTTGTCCCTTTTTGGCGATTCTGGCATTAAGTTATGTAGAGACTTGCGCGACCACAAGGAAGCCTATGGACCAAACAATACCTGACTTGATCGAAGTAGAGACCGTCGAACAGGAAATGGATGCGCTGATAAGGCAAGCGCAAAAAGATCCGGCCATGTTCCAGCATATCTATGATCGTTGGGTGGGGTCTATATACTGTTATATTTATGCGCGGGTTGGGAACGCCCAAGATTCGGAAGACTTGACTTCGCAGGTCTTTCTACAGGCATTCCAGGCGTTTCCCCGGTACCGGCACGAGGGCCATTTTTCGGCCTGGTTGTTCACCATTGCACGCAATCAGATCAAGGGCGTTTTCCGCAGAAAGAGGTTGGAGGAATATCCGTTGAGTGAGGCGGACGAGGTTGGGGCAAACGCTGTCAGGCCAGGCGGGGTTCATCAAGCGGATGAAATAAGCCAGCTAAAAGATCTTATTGCAGCACTGCCGGAAAAAGAGCAAGAACTCATCCGTTTGCGGTATATCGCCGAGTTGAAATTTTCTGATATGGCGCTGGTCGTAGGGCGGAATGAGGCGGCGGTAAAAAAATCCCTATACCGGGTACAGGATAGATTAAGACATCTCTTGGAGGCGCAAAATGAATAATTCTACAAGCCATGATGATTTTGAAAAGAAAATAAAGGCCGCCGCTCAAGCTCAGGCGCCGCTTCCGAATGAGGAATTTGTGGCCGGTTTGCGAATGCAGCTTGCCCAACAGAGGCTTCATAAACGTTCATGGATGGATCGATTCAAAATTGAGTTGCTGAAAACAAGACGGGGAATCGCTTTGATGGGTCTAGGAGTTGTTTTGCTGGTTGCTTTTATGGTTGGGCCGCAGAAAGCGCTCGACTCATTCCAGAATTTATTGGACCGTATTCCCGACCTGGGTTTATTGCTGCCGGTTGATCGCCAAGCTACCAGCACGGATGACCCTATTGCCACTTCTCAAACCGAAGAATATGCAACCTTCACACCTGAAACCATGATACCGCCGGAGGCAACTCTCTCCCCCACATCAAGCCCAACACCGACCATGCAAGATGGGGTTTATTTTGACCTGAATAGGACAATGATCTTTGAAAACACCCTTTCTTTGAGCATCACTATCCAGTGGGAAAACACGGACTGGAAAACGGTTGACATTTTGGATTACTGGAACTCCGACCCTGAAGAGCAGTCCCCGCATTATTTAACTTTGGTAGATGCAAACGGGGTGCAGGTCCCTCTTTTCGTGGATACCACACAAAGCCCGGGCAATGAATCGGGCCAAAAAGCCTCCTTTGTCCTTACCGGCTATCTCCCTGCTCAGGCGCTACTCTCTCCGATGACGCTGACCTTGAACAGCCTTACGGTGAACGCTACGCCTTCAGAAGAAATGGCTTTCCAGTTCACCCCCACCACGGACTTGCAGCTTGGGGAGTGTGAGGCTTTCCCCCAGGTTCTGACTCTCTATGGATACAGTCTTGAAATTTCCGAGGTCTGCGCTTCTGCTCAAAGTGTATTAGATCGAGCTGGTTTAACGCCACCGCCTCAATATGGCCTGGAGTTTCATACGGTGATGGCTGCTGGAGTCCGTTTCTTCATCGAAGATAGAGGTTGTCTGCTGGATTCCAGCAATTGTTCTGGCGGTTATGGCGGAGGAGGGGGAGGCGGCGGGGGAGACAATGAACAAATTGGCATGACTTATGGATTTATTTACGCCCAGAAGCCAGCCTGGCCGGTTGAGTTTGTGGTCACTGAAATTAATTTCCGCTTGCCCGGACCTTGGTCGGTCCAGTTTGATGCGGAGCAAGCGCCCTTTTCAACTTCCAGTGCGCAGAGGGAGGCGGCTCACCTGGCTGCGGAGACCTACCCGGATGGAAGTTTATTGTCCCCCGGTGAAGAATTCGTCAAAACGTTCACTCTCGAAAACGTAGGGGATACAGTCTGGGACGAAGAATATCAGCTTGTTTTCCTGGAGGCATCCCCGCAAGGGGAGACTATGGGGTCTGCTGAAAGTATCCCGCTCAGTGAAAGGGTAAACCCTGGAGAAGAGATTGATATATCAATAGCGCTGACCGCGCCCCAAAATGGGGGTGTGTATACGGTAGTGTGGGGGTTGGTCAATGGGCGCGGGGAGGCGGTGAATATAGATGGAGGGAATATTTGGGTCACTATCCAGGTGGTGGAGGGTGGTTTTAGCATTCCTGCCATTGGGGTGACGGTTTCTCTCTATGCAATCGAACCGGGGGATACAGAACCTTGATTCGATATGTTGATAAAAGAATATTAACCACTAAGACACAAAGAAAAACAAAAAACTTTGTTTCTTTGTGCCTTTGGGTTAAGTAAGCTATATGTTGGAAAAAGATTGAAACACTGAATCGCTGAAATACTGAAATACTGAAAAATTTCTCCCTGATAATTTCATTGCAATAATATGCCATTATTGGTATAATACGCCCATGAAATTTGAGCGGCTTTTGGAGATCGTGGGCGGGGAAGCGGTGTTTGAAACCGGTTTATTGCTGGCCGGTGAGGCGGATCCGGTGGACGTGCGCCGCCAGCTTTCCCGCTGGGTGCGGGCAGGAAAGGTCTACCAGCTTCGCCGCGGGCTTTACGCCCTGGCGCCGCCTTTCCAGAAGGTCAAGCCGCACCCTTTCCTGATTGCCAACCATATGGTCCGCGGCTCTTACGTAAGCGGCGAGTCGGCGCTGGCTTTCTACGGCCTGATCCCCGAATACACGCCGCTCACCATCAGCGTCACCAGCCGCCGCCCGGCAGTATGGCAAACTCCGCTGGGGGAGTACCAGTTTCGGCATATCAAACCGGCAGCCTTCACCGGCTATGAATTGGTTGAACTGCCTGAGGGGCAACAGGCTTTCATGGCTTCGCCTGAAAAAGCCTTGCTTGATCTGGTGCACTTGACCCCTGGCGGCGACAGGCAGGACTATCTACGAGGGCTGCGCCTGCAAAACTTAGCTCGGTTGGATCTGGGCTGCCTGCAATCCCTGGCCGACCAATTCGACCGCCCCAAGTTGAAGCGGGCCAGCATGCACATCGCTGAGTTGGCCCGCGCCGAACAAATGGAGTACCAGCCCCTATGAGAGCCTATCTGGTTGACCTGCTCTCCGGGGCCTCAACGCCCGTTCAAGGGCGGAATTTGGCCCGCGAGTATTTGCAGGCTCTTATCCTGAGCAGCTTACAGCGGGCCGGGGCGATGATCTCGCTGGCTTTTCACGGCGGCACCGCTTTGCGCTTTCTCTATGCAGCCCAGCGTTATTCCGAAGACCTGGACTTTGCGTTAGAAGATAAGCGCTCGCGATATGATTTCCGCGCCTATCTCAAGGCGGTCAGGTCTGACCTGGATGCCCAAGGATATCCGGTAGAGGTGAAAGTGAAAGACCAGAAAACCGTCCACAGCGGCTCGGTGGGCTTTCCGGGGCTGCTGTATGAATTGGCGTTGTCTTCACACCGGGATGAAGTCTTCACCGTTAAAATCGAAGTGGATACCGATCCGCCCGCCGGGGCTGGCTTGACCACTACGGTGATCCGCCGCTACGTTTTGCTGAATTTACAGCACCACGACAGGGCTTCGATGCTGGCCGGGAAGCTGCACGCGGTTTTGCAGCGGCCCTATCTCAAGGGTCGGGACGTTTATGACCTGCTCTGGTATTTGAGCGACCCGGACTGGCCGCCCCCCAATCTGACCTTGCTCAACAACGCCTTGCAGCAGACCGGGTGGGAGGGCGGGCTGTTGACTCTCGACACCTGGCATTCTGCGGTGCGACGACGCTTTCAAGGGGTCAACTGGGAGGCGGTCCAAGCTGACGTGCGCCCATTCTTGGAGTCGAGGGGCGAAAGTGATTTTCTGAATGAGGAAAACTTGCTCTGGACGTTGGGAGGATAGTCATCAGGTCCATGTAGAAACAGACGCCCCTCACAACGAGGGGCGTTTATGTTTGTGGTCACAGTGATCCAGCCAGGCCGTCAGCCCTCACACCTTCTTGAGATGCTCCCGAATAAGCAGGGCGGCGGTGGCGCCTTCCCCGGCGGCGGAGGCGACCTGCTTTGTGCTCCCGCCCCGCACGTCCCCGGCGGCGAAGATGCCGGGGTAGCTGGTCTCCAGGAAGGCAGGCTCACACCCCTCGAAGCCGGGAAGCTCCTGGTGGTCTGGTATCAGGTCGTGCCCGGTGACGATGAAGCCCCATTCGTTCAACTGGACGCCGCTCCCTTCCAGATATCCGGTGTTGGGCGTCTGTCCGATGAAGATGAAGACTCCGGCGGGGTTGATCTGGCCGGTCTCGCCGGTCTGGGTGTTCTTGGTGGTCACGGCGGTGAGCTTGCCGCCCTTCCCGTGGAATTCAACGGCCTCGGTGTTGAATTGAACGTCAATCTGGGGGTGGGAGAGGGCTTTTTCTTGAAGGATCTGGCTGGCGGTGAGTTGTTCTTCGCGGACCAGGAGGGTGACTTTCTCGGCGAACTTGAGCAAGAAGAGACCCTCTTCGGTGGCGCTGTTACCCCCGCCGATCACGGCCACATGCTGCCCTTTATAGAAGGGGCCGTCGCAGGTGGCGCAAAAATGGATGCCAGCCCCGATGTAATCTTCCTCGCCGGGGATGCCCAACCGGCGGTAGGCGCTGCCGGTGGCCAGCAGCACGGCTCGGGCGCTGTATTCGCTGCCGTCGGCGGTGTTGACGCAGTGGTAGTTGGCCGGGTTGCGGATGTGGGTGACGTTCTGGGCCTGGAGGATCTCCACGCCGAAGCGTTCGGCCTGCTTGCGCAGTTGGCTGGCGAAGACGCCCCCTTCGACGCCCTCGGCGAAGCCGGGCACGTTGTCCAGCCATTGGGTGGCGGCGGACTGCCCGCCCAGCGCGGCCCGCTCGATGACCAGGGTGTCGATCCCTTCTCGGGCGGTGTAGAGGGCGGCGGTCAACCCGGCCGGGCCTCCGCCTACGATGACGAGTTCGTAGTGGGTGCGCTGGGCGGTGGTTTTGAGGCCCAGTTTTTCGGCCAGTTCGGCGTTGGATGGCTCTACGAGGATGGAGCCGTCGGCGAATTCGATGGTGGGGATGATGCGCTTGCCCTGATTCTTTTGGATGACGTATTCTTCCCCGGCTTTGTCCTGCTCGATGTCCACCCAGCGATAGGGGATCTGGTGTTCGCCCAGGAACTGCTTGCTCCGGCGGCAGTCGGGGCACCAGTGGGCGCCGTAGAGGGTGATGCTGTTGAGGTCAGTCATGTTGTTTGCTCACATTTTCTGGTTGGATGAATGGATGGTTGGATTATAGCATGAGGGGGTTGGGGGAGGAATTTGATCATTGCATAAAAAAATAAAAGTGATTCACCGCAGAGACGCGGAGTACGCAGAGCAAACGCAGAGAAAAACTAAAAATTTAAAAAAACTCCGCGAATCTCAGCGCTCTCCGCGTCTCTGCGGTGAAATGTTTTAAGTAAATGCTTGTTTCGATGGTTGCTTCTGAAAACTGTCAGGCGGTTGGTAATTGGGTTAGCGGTTGTCGCGTTGCCAGCGTTGTATGGCGGATTGGATGAGGTAGCCCTGGGTGGCCTGGGGAGCCCGCTCGCGCTCGTAGCCGATCAGCCTTTCGGCTACCTGGCGGTCGAATCTGACTTTGGTGAGCAGGTCTTGGTATAGCTCATCTTCGCTGGGGGGAGCGGGGAAGAGAAGGTCTAGGGTGTTTTTTTGAAGCATTTTCTGGGCGACCGCCCCGCCGCCGAGTCCTGACAGGGCGATGAACGCCCATCCAAGAACCGCGCCAAAGGACAAGGGCAACAGCGAGGCTTGGCCCCATTCATGGGCGGTGAGAAGGACGGCGAATCCAATTCCCAATACCCCTATCAATAGGCCGCTCAGGTTGGCGCGGCGTTGGGCGATACGGAAGGCGAGGTAGCCTCCGGCGAAGGTCCCCAGGGCGACGCTCACCAGGATGAGGAGTTGGATGGCCGAATCGGTGGAGCGGGCCAGGGCGGTTCGGAGGGGGATGTAGAAGACTAGGCTCAAGATGCCGGAGAGAAGCCAGCCCAGCAAGATGGCTGCCGGAAAGCGCAATCGTTTCAGGAACGAAGAGGATAGTTCGCCTTCCGCAGTCTTCTCCTGCCAATCGTCAAGGTCATCGTCGGGTTCGTAGAGGTTGACCCCGCAGTTGGGGCAGCGGGTGAGTTCGTAGTAAAAGGTTGCGCCGCAGCGGGCGCATTCGAGATCATTATCTTGGGGGGAGATGTTATCGGTCATGGTTGGAGGGTTGGATAGGATTGGATAAGGTGAGATGAATTATACATCAGAGATTTGGTATGGGACGCTGATTGTCGCTTCGCTAGGGCAGATGAACGCGGATAAAGAAAAAACAAGTGGCAGGGAGACTCATGTTTCCGTTGTGGAAAATCTATAGAAATCTACGTTGTTTTAAGCTATAAGATTTGGTAGATTTTAAGTTACGGTCAATCACCATTTGGGATTGACGAATCTGAGTAGATTTCACGGAGTGATAATGTTCCGAAAACGCTTGCAGTTGGGTCTGTTACACGTCGCGGTGACGATGACGTTGGTGCCTATCAACAGCACCCTCAACCGGGTGATGATAAAAGAGCTGGCCCTCTCGGCGGCGTTGGTGGCGACGTTGGCCTCGCTGCCGTTCCTGTTCTCCCCTCTCCAGGTGGCGATTGGCTCATTCTCCGACCGCTACCCGCTCTTTGGCTGGCGGCGGACACCCTATATCGTTCTGGGGCTGCTGCTGTGCGTGGCGGGTGTGTGGGTGGCGCCGCGGGCGGCCTTCTTGCTGGCGGATAACTTCTGGGGCGGGTTGGCCGCCGGAGCTTTGGCTTTTGGGGCCTGGGGGATGGGCTATAACTTCGCCTCGGTGGCGTATTTCGCCCTGGCCTCGGAGATCTCCGGGGAAGAGGGACGGACACGCACTATCGCCATCATGTTCTTCATGATGATCCTCAGCATCATCTTCACCTCTCTGGCCTTGAGCCGCCTGCTGGAGACCTACTCGCCGGAGAACCTGGAACGGGCATTCCGGCTGGTGGGCGGGGCGGCATTGGCGCTGGGGATGCTGGGCATTCTGGGTCTGGAGGCGCGTACCGGCAAGCGGGAGGCTGAGGAGGCTGAGCGATACTCCTGGCGGGAGATCGCCAACACACTGACCGGCAATCGCCAGGTGGTGCTGTTCTTCTTTTACATGGTGCTGCTGCTGGCCGCTATTCTGGGCCAGGACATCTTGCTGGAGCCGTTTGGGGCGGAGGCCTTTGGGCTTCCGGTGAACGCCACCACTTTGATCACCACAATATGGGGAGTATGTTTCTTGATCTCGCTGGTGACGGGCGGGTTGCTGGAAGGGCGGGTGGAAAAACTCACCATGGCTCGGATCGGGACCTGGACCGCGGTGGCGGCCTTTGCCCTGATCGTGGCGAGCGGTACGATGGAAAGCCTGGTTGTTTTCTACGGCGGGGTTATCTTGCTGGGGCTGGCGACGGGCCTCTCTACGGTTTCCAATCTCTCTTTGATGCTTGACATGACCGTAGTGGGCAGCGTGGGATTGTTCATCGGGGCCTGGGGAATGGCGAACGCGGTGGCGCGGCTGGTAGGCAATATGATGAGCGGGGTGGTGCGCGACCTGGTGACCGGCTATACCGGCAGCCCGGTCCCTGGCTACCAGGTGGTCTTCGTCATCGAGTTGGTGATGCTGTTGATCTCTCTGGGGCTGCTGCGCAAGGTGGACGTGAACCTGTTCCGCCAGGACAGCGCCGAAGAACTTTCTTTTATGGAGCGGGCGGCGTTAGCCAATGAAGCTTGATTCGATGGTATTATCATAGGTGAATTATGAATAGCGACTGGATGAGTTTGAGCAAGACCGCCGCCATGCTGGGCGTACATCCCAGCACGGTGCGCAGTTGGGCCGATAAAGGGCGGCTGCCGGTGCACCGCACCGAGGGCGGGCATCGCCGTTTCCGCAAGGAGGACGTGGAACTATGGCTGCAATCCCGCAAGGCGAAGGAGCCTTCCGAAGCCAGCCTGGTGATACAGACCGCTCTGGGCCGCACCCGGTTCCACATCAGCGAAGGCCATCTGGAATCGGAAGACTGGTATCACAAGATTGATGAAGAGGGCCGCGAAAAATACCGCCGCGGGGGGCGTGCTCTGTTGCTGGGCTTGATGGCTTATCTCTCCTCGGATGGAGAAGCGGCCCAGGCGGAAGCGCACGCTATCGGCTACCAGTACGCCTCCTGGGGGCGGCGCTTGAATTTGAGCAGCGTGGACGCCACCCGGGCATTCCTTTTCTTCAGGCGGCTGTTGATGGACTCTATGTTTGGGGTGTACGAGGCCGCGGCGGTGGACTCTCCGCAGGCCTGGGGGGATATGTTCCGCCGGCTGAATGATTTCACCGATTTGGTGCTTTCTTCTCTGCTGGAGACTTATGACGCTTATCAACGGGGGAACAGTAATGGGGGAGGGGAATAGAACGTGGTTATCCCTCTACTCTGCGACTGAAGTCGCCTGACGACTAAGGTCGTTGACATTTACGAAGTCGGCCTTCGCCGACTGGGCCGGAGAGATGGTATTTGTATTCTTTTCATGGCATGAGTAGGCGGTGTTCACAGAGATTCCTCGTCGGGCGATGAAACTGCCCTCCTCGGAATGACAATTATATGGATTTGCGAAAGCTGGGAAAATTTTGGATTGGATATTGACATGGGGAGGTTTGGCGACTGAGTCGCCTGACGATTAAGGTCGTTGACATTTACGAAGTCGGCCTTTCGGCGGACCGAACGCAGCGGTGAGTTGTGGTGATTGGAGAGTCGACCCTCATCCCCGGCCCTTCTCCCTACCAGGGAGAA
>CBDUUP010000108.1:0-11763 GCA_965370435.1 uncultured Anaerolineales bacterium
GTTATAATTAGGCGCCCGCTGTTGGAGGATTTCATAAGCTTTCTCGAATTTTTGTTTCGCAGCCTCGAATTCTCCCAGCGCGACTGAAAAATTTCTCTTGCGCTCAAACCGAATCATGCACAAAAACCGCCCAAGATCAATCTTGGGCGGTTCTAAATCTTATCCTAACAGTAAGGGTGGAGAGTTTGCTGCTCAGATAAGGTTGTCATCCGCCTTGCGCATGATATCTTCCAGTTTTGCGATCACATTATCGGGCAGGGGATTCTTCGGCGGGCTGGCTAGGATTTCTTCCACTTTCACCTTTGCTTTATCATATAAATCCGGCCTTCCCAGCTCAACCCACTGCTCGTACGGACTGCGGTCAACCAGCGCTGGTTTAACAAACTCAGTACTCCGTGCAGCTTTGCGAGTATTACGCTGACGCAGGAAATGCCCACCTGGCCCAACCTCCTTGATATCTTCAAAATAATTCTTTTCGGGCGAAGTATCCACGCCATCCCTGAGACGCTGGCACATGCGGGCGATCTCGTCATCGACCACGATCTGTTCCAACGACATCATATTGCTGGTATTTAACCCCCCGGGACCCTGGATCAAGTCTGCGCCGCTGAGTACCAGGGGCAATGTAGTCACGAATTTCTCCATGACAGCCTGCGGGCCGTGCTCATTGGCCTCTGCCAGGCAGCCGGCTTGTTCATTGGGCAGGTCGTAGAATTTCGCCATTTCGCCGCGTGCGCCAGCCTGCAAAACCATTTCGGGTGAACCTTCCAGGAAATTGCCGGTGCGAAAGTCTGTGCTGCCGGGAGCATCTCCCATAATAATGGGCGTGCCCGGTTTTGCCAGTTGGAAAAGGACCAAAGCGGAAAGCGCCTCGGCGTTGGCCAGGGTAATGTTGGAGAACAGACTGGCTGGGCCGGTCGAACCAGCAGAGGGCATCGGGTAGAGGCAGATAGGAACTTCGTAATCCAGCAACTCCAGGTAAGCGTCACACATTTGACCTTCATGCCCCAGTGGAGGCAGGGTACAGTAAACTACAGAGTAGATCTTTCTTTCTCGAACAGCATCCTGGCTGCCGAGAATTGCTTCGAGAGCTTCTAGAATAAAAGGAACTTCTTCTGGTCCCTCTAACTCATCCTGAATATGTAACGAGGTGTACATGTAGGAAGCGATCGCTGCTTTGACTTTGGCGGATGCTTGGTCGAATTCATGAATCGTAGTGGTCCAAACGACAGAAGAAAATTCCATCTCGTCAAAAACACGCAGCAATTCAATATTGTCCTGATAATTAGAGACCCTGCGCTCGCCTGTTTTAAAATCGCGGATGAAGATTCCGCCGTTATCCAGCACATAACCGCTGCGCAGCGCAGGCAGTTTGAAGTTTTTTTCCGGCAGCCGCGCTCCCAACGTAAATTCCTTTGGAGCGGAAGCCAGCGCATGATCCACTAACTCTTCAGAGATGCGTACGATTTTGGTTTCATCGTCCACCTTAGCGCCGTGTTTTTTTAGGATTTGGCGCGCTTTTTGGCTATGGAATTGGGCCCCGACCTCATTGAGAATACGGAGACTTTCATGATGGATAAGTTGTTTTTCATCTTCCGATAGTATCTGACTCTGTAATTGCATATTCATCCTTTCCTTGTCTGATTGCTTAGTGTTTCTATTTTACCCCAACCCATTCTCTCAAACGAAAAAACGCCTGAGGGCGTTTTTTTTGTAATACCCCAGGAGGGAGTCGAACCCACAACCTAAGCTTTAGGAGAGCTTCGCTCTGTCCAATTGAGCTACTGGGGTAATGAGTAGATTATAGCATCCTGTTCAACGCGGGGCAAGGAGTTTTTTTTTCCGCCCGGTGCAGGTCCAACCCACTTATGTCGCCAATTCCAATTGGAGTCCACTCGTACCAATTGCCCAACTCCTGGTATCATTATCCTCGCAAATATTGGAGACCATCATAACAATGAACAAGGAAATAGCGATGACGAAACATCCCCCTGAAGGCGGCGCACTCCCCAAACGAGCCCTGGTGCTTTCCGGCGGCGGTGGGCGGGGGGCATTTGAATGCGGCGCGATTGAGAAGCTGGCAGAACTCGGCTGGCAGCCGGATGTGCTGGTGGGCACCTCCATCGGCTCCATGAACGCCGCGGTCTGGGCGCTGGACGGCGTCCAGGGTGTGGGCAAGATGTGGGACCAACTGCGCACCCGGAAAATGCACCGCTTCCTCCGCCTGTGGCCCTGGAAAAGCCTGCTCGACCGCGCCGCCTGGAGAAAGACCCTCCAGACTTTTGCCCCTGAAGAGCGCCTGAAAAATATGAACGCCGCGCTCTACATCGTCGCCACCCATATCGCCACCGGCGATCCTGTCGTGTTCACCAACTCGGTGGATTACGACGGCAGCAAACCGTTTTATCAAAAAGTCCCCGCCATCAACCACGACCACCTGCTGGCCAGTTCCGCCATCCCCTACGTCTATCCTCGCATCCCGGTAGAAGATGACGACCACTGGGACGGCGCGGTGACGTACAATTCCCCCCTGCGCCCGGCTATTGATTCGAAAGCCCTCGAGATCCTGGTTGTCCTGCTCACGCCCTATCACAATATTCTAAAACCCGGCCTCCAACTCCCTCCCGCTTTGTCCGGCATCGCCGGGAAGATCGGCCACCTGCTCGACATCACCATCACCGCCACCTTTGAGAATGACTTCGAACAAATGCGTAAGATTAACAAGGACATTATCGGTAATATAGCCAAACCGAATCACCGAAAAATCAAATGCTCCATGATAGG
Source organism: uncultured Anaerolineales bacterium (assembly GCA_965370435.1). Classification (GTDB taxonomy): domain Bacteria; phylum Chloroflexota; class Anaerolineae; order Anaerolineales; family UBA11579; genus CBDUUP01. The sequence continues at coordinate 2,785 of CBDUUP010000108.1, forward strand.
CCCCGAGGACTGGATGCCCTCTGTGGACATCCTCTCCTACCGTCCCAAACGGATCGAGAAGATGCGGGCGGATGGGAGGGAAGCTGCCCAAAGGACTTGGGACCGGATCAAGGAGCAGGGCTGGGATTCGTTAGTAGGTCTGTAATCACAATCTCCCTCGAAATCCATTCGAAATCAAGATTGAATATTTTTGCCTATCACAGTAAAATAGTATGCTGAAAGAAATGACCTGAGGAGGTTTTCATGTCTGGAATCGTATGCGCCATCCGGGCCGGGCCGGGCAGCCGCCCTACCATAGATAAAGCCATCCAACTGGCCGGAGAAACCGGCCTGACCTTGTACTTCCTATACGTCGTCAACCTGGACTTTATGGCTCACACCACCAGCAGCCGCACCCAGACCATCTACAAAGAACTTGACCAGATGGGAGAATTCATCCTGCTGAACGCCCAATCCACCGCCGAAACCCAGGGCGTCACCGCCGAGGGGGTCGTGCGCCACGGGCAGGTCGGCGAGGAGATCATCGGCCTCTCGCAAGAGATGGACGCGGATTACGTCATTCTGGGCCAACCTCAAGACCAACCCGAGGAAAACGTCTTCGCCGATGACCAGTTCCAGCAGTTCATCCAACGCATCGAAGAGGAAGGCGGCGTGGAAGTCGTTTTGGTAGAAGGGGAGGGAGCATGAGAAAGCCGCTGCGCCTCTCTCTCCTGGTCGCCGTCTTACTAGCCGCCGCTCTGGCGCTGGTTTGGACGGGGAGAAATTCTCAAGCCCAAGATGAACCCTCCTCCCCTTTGCTGGTCGGCAGCATTCGCGACCGGCAAGAATCACCTGTGGCCGGGGCGCTGGTAACGCTGTTAGGCCCCGACGGCGAGGAACCCTTATCCGAGGCCCTCACCCAGCCCGATGGCCGCTATGCTTTGGCCGCGCCTGAGGCCATTCCAGACTCCCTGAAGGTCCATATCAGTCGCTCCCATTTTCAAGAGTTGGACCTCCAACTGAGCGAGGCGGAGATACAAAGTCTGCGCGACGGCGAGACCCTCGCCCTCCAGAAGGCCACCCTGGAGCGCCGCATCAGCCTGGCCTTCTGGCTCGCCACCATCGTCTTCGTGATCGTGCTGATCCTCATTGTCAGCGGAAAGCTCCACAACACCCTGGCCGCGCTGGTGGGCGCTTCACTGCTGTTCGCCATTAGTTATCTAGGACGCCCCATTAGCGAGAGTTTCTTTGTCTTTAACTTCCAGGGTTCAATGCAATACATTGACTGGAACGTGATCTTCCTCATCATGGGCATGATGATCGTGATCGCGGTTGTAGAACACACCGGCATCTTCCAGTGGATGGCCTTCTTCGCCTACCGTATCTCTGGAGGCCGCACCTGGCTGCTGCTGACGATTCTGATGTTGATCACCGGGGTAGCGTCCGCATTCTTGGACAACGTGACCACCATGCTTTTGATGACGCCCATCACCGTGCAGATCGCCCTGGCCATGGGCATCAGCCCTCTGGCCCTGCTGATCCCCGAAGTGATGGCTTCCAACGTGATCGGCGTCAGCACCCTGGTCGGCACGCCCACCAACATCCTCATCGGCTCCTACGCCGAGATCTCCTTCACTGGATTCCTCACCAACCTCACCCCGGGCGTATTGCTGGCCTTCGTTGGACTGGTGATCTATTCCAGTATTTCGTTCAAAGATGATTTGGCGAAAGCCCACGGCGCCTCCCCGCGGTTGATGGAAAAGCTGGCCGAGAGCGGCCGCATCACCGAGCCGGAACACCTCAAGAAAGCCGGTTGGGTAGGGTTGGGCATGCTGCTCCTTTTTGTTCTCGGCGAGAAAATACACTTACTGCCTGCTGTGACCGCCTTGATGGGCGCTACCGCTCTGCTGGTCTGGATTAAGCCCAACATTGAAGAAATGATCGAAGCGGTGGACTGGACCACGCTGGTGTTCTTCATCAGCCTCTTCATCGTAGTCGGGGGCATCCAGGAGGTAGGCCTGATAAGTTACATTGCCGACGGCATCGCGTGGTTGGTGGGCGACAGCTTGCTGCTGTCCATGCTGGCCGTCACCTGGCTCAGCGCGATTCTCTCCATGGTGATCGCCAATATCCCCTTCACCGCCGCCATGCTGCCGGTGGTGGGCTTCCTCACCGCCACGGTACCCGGCGCTGGAAACAACGCGCTGTTCTTCTGCCTGTCGGTTGGGGCGGCCATGGGCGGCAACGGCTCGTTGATCGGCGCTTCGGCCAACATGGTCACCGCCGGGATCGCCGAAAGCGCGGGATATCCCATCACTTACAAATACTTCCTGAAAAAGGGTTTCCCCGCGCTATTGATCACCGTATCCTTGTCGTTCATCTGGTTGTTGATACGCTTCTTGTAGCCAAACTAGCCTCCAAACTGAAAGGCGCCCTAACATATCTGTCAGGTGGAATCTTGACTGCCAGACGGTACAATATAGACAGAAGCCAAGTTGAACCGCCAACTACGCGGAGGTTCAACCTGATTTCTCTATAAATATCTATGCCCCAACGCCATCAAGCCTGCTGTTTCCACGCGGCTTTCCGGCTTCGGCCCACACCCCAAAGGGATTCCCGAAATTGTATAGTTTGAGGACCAAGCAATGCCTGCCTCAATTGGCTTGAGCAGCGTAATCATTCCCGACGAGATCGCCGAGGGCTGGCAGGAGACTGTCAACCTGCTGGCGGAAATACTTGGCGTCCCCGCGGCCTTGATTATGAAAGTTGAGGCGCCTTACATCGAGGTGTTCAGCGCCAGCGACTCGTCGGGGAACCCGTACAAAGTGGGCGATCGAGAAAATCTCGCCGGCCTTTATTGCGAAAGAGTTTTCCAAACCAAGCAAGAACTTCTGGTTCCTGACGCGCTGGCAGATCCGGAGTGGGACCAAAACCCGGATATCAAACACGGCATGATTTCCTACCTGGGCTATCCTCTGCTTTGGCCCAACCAAGAAATGTTCGGCGCTATCTGCGTGCTGGATAACCAAAAAAATCCCTACACCGCCTCCCAGATCAACTTGCTGCAAGAATTCAAGGGACTGATCGAGGCGCATCTGGGTTTGCTTTACCAGAAGCACGAACTCGTCAGCCTGGTGGATATGCATAAGCAGGCCGAGGAAGAACTCCGCCAGCTAAAGGAATTTCACGAGAGCATCGTCCAGAACGTCATGGAAGGCATCGTGGTTCAGAACAAGGAAGGCTACCTCACCTTCGTCAACGCCGCGGCGGAGAAACTCTTGGGGTATACCCCCCAGGAAATGATCGGGATGTTTTGGACCGAACTCATCCCCACCGACCAACGGGCCATCGTGGAGGCCGCCGACATGCGCCGCACGCATGGCGAAGCGGACCGCTACGAACTCTACGCTCTCCATAAAGACGGCCATCGGATCCCCGTACTCATCAGCGGCAGCCCTTTGTTCGATGAGCAGGGCGGTTTCAACGGCACGCTGGCCGTTTTCACCGACATCACCGCCAGCAATCAGGCCGAGAAAGACCTGAAGGAAAGCGAAGAGCGATTCCGCAGTCTGTCGGAAGCCACTTTTGAAGGGATCTTCATTCATGATGAAGGGACCATCCTGGACGTGAACCAGGCTGCGGCTGAGCTGTTCGGTTACCAGATTGACGAATTGATCGGCCAGAATGTGCTGGGTTTGGCGGCGCCCGAATCTCGGGAGACCGTATTGAGCTACGTCCAGGCCGGGTACGAAAAGCCTTATGAGGCTGTCGGCCTGAGAAAAGACGGCTCCACTTTCCATGGAGAACTCATCGGCAAAGCATTCCCCTACCAGGGACGAACCGTTCGGGTGGTTGCGGTGCGCGATATCACCGAAAGTAAACGCGTAGAAGAGGCGCTGCGGGAGAGCGAAGAGAAATACCGGACAATTCTAGAAGAGATCGAAGATAGTTATTTTGAAACCGACATCACTGGAAATTTCACTTTCTTCAATGACTCCCTGCGCCGGATCCTGGGCTATACCCGCGACGAACTGATGGGGATGAATAACCAACAATACATGGATGAAGAGAACGCCAAGAAGGTGTACAAAGTCTTCAACCACGTTTACGCGACCGGGCAGCCCACCAAAGGGTTTGACTGGGAGCTGGTCGCCAAGGATGGCAGCAAAGTCTTTGTTGAGACCTCGGTCTCGTTGATTTCCAATTCAGAGGGCGCGCCGGCAGGGTTTCGCGGCATTGCCCGGGATGTCACTGAACGAGTCCGGGCGGAGGAAGAGCGCGCCCGGACTGCCAACCTGTTACGCACAGTGGCCGACGTATCCAAGCAATTCAACGCTATTCTTGATCCCCACCAACTCCTGAAAGCGATAACCCCCCTCTTGCAAACCCGCTTCGCCCTTTACCTTTGCCAGATATTCTTATTAGATGCGGAGACTCAAGATTTGGTCATGCAATCCGTCTCCGGTGAAGCTGAAAAACAATTACTTGCCGCCGGTAACCGCATCCCGTTGGACAGCATACCCAGTCTTACGGCCCGAGCCGCCCGGGATAGAAAAGCTGTCCTGGTGGAAGACACCAACCAAGAAAAAGATTTCCTTTCCAACCCATTGCTGCCGGATACCCGCTCCGAGCTGGCCGTGCCTCTCATAGCTGGGGACACCATCCTGGGGGTGTTGGATTTTCAACATCACCAACCTAACCGCTTCACCCCCAGCGACGCCGACGTCTTCAGCACCCTGGCAGAACACATGACCACCGCCCTGGAAAATGCCCGCCTCTTTGAGGAACGCAAGCAGGTAGAGCAAGCCCTGCAGGAAAGCAACGCCCGATACCGCAGCCTCTTTGAAGATTCGCCCATCTCGCTCTGGGAGGAAGACCTATCCGCAGTCAAAGCTTACCTTGACCAATTACGGGCCTCGGGTATCTCGGATTTCAACGCTCACTTCAACGAACACCCTGAAGCCGTCACCCATTGCGCTTCCCTGGTGAAGATCATTGACGTGAACCAGGCCACCATTGACCTCTATCATGTAAAGAATAAAGCTGAGTTGATCGAGAGATTTAACCTGGTTTATAGTGAAGATGAGTTCGATGGATTCCGAGATGAGTTGGTAACGCTGGCCAAAGGCCATACCCTGTTCGAAAGAGAAGCCTCCGAAGAGACCTTCTCCGGCGAAAATATGCACACCGTTCTGCGGGTTTCGGTGGCCCCTGGCTATGAAGACACCTGGGCGAAGATTTTCGTCAGTGTCATAGACATCACCGAACGCAAAGAAGCTGAACGGCGTCTCGAACACATGGCCACCCACGATCCCCTGACAGACATCCCCAACCGAATATTGTTCCACGACCGCCTCCGCCACGCGCTGGCCCATGCAAAACGCGGCGATAATGGTTTGGCGATTTTATTCATTGATCTGGATGATTTCAAAGAGGTCAACGACCAATTTGGGCACGAGAAGGGCGACCTGACCTTGCAAGTTGTGGTGGAACGGCTGCGCGGCTGCGTCCGGGAGAGCGACACCATCGCCCGCCTGGGAGGGGATGAATTCACCTTCATCCTGGAGAATATCTCCCAACCGCAGGATGCCGCGAGGGTGGCACAGAAGATCCTGGCTGCTATGGCAGAGCCTTTCGTCATGGAAGGCAGCGAATTCACCATCACCGCCAGCATCGGCATCAGCATCTACCTGGACAATGGCGAAGACGGCGAAACCCTGCTCAAGCAAGCCGACGCAGCCATGTACCGCGCCAAAGAGGCTGGCAAGAACAATTACCAATTCCATTCCTAAAAAAATAGTAACCCCCAAGGCACAAAGACACGAAGAAGATCAAACAACTTTGTATCTTCGTGCCTTTGTGCCTTGGGGTTAAAAAATCTTACACTTCGTTCTAGAATTTCAAGTCCCCTCTCCTACCCCTCCCGAAACTCATCCATCCTGATCACCCGGCTTTCCAGCCGGGCTTGTTCGGCGGCGAAGGCCATCAGATGGCTTTCCAGGGCCTGGCGGGCGGTGGTGCGGGCGCCTTCGTCTCCGTTCTGCAAACTGCGGACGAAAGCCGCCACCAACCCGAAATCTCCTCCCCCGTGGCCTTCCCCAACCCGGGCGCTGGTATCCCAGCGAGTCTTCTGGTCGCTGTGGTGTTGGTTCACCTCTATCCAGGAGCCGCCGTACCCCGCCTCGGCGAAAAGCGTGGCCTGGGAGCCTTCAATGCGGGTGGTGCGATACTCAATGTGGGAATGGCCGTGCATGGTGAGAGTCACCGATAATCCCTCCTCGAACTGCATGGCGACCACCTGGTGGTCCACCACGTCATTATCACAGTGATAGACGCAGCGCCCATAAGGGCCTTCCCGCAGCGCGGCGAGAAGTTTTTCGGGCGTGGGATCCAGGGCGACCACTGAGCGCGGCCAGCCCCGGTATTCGCTTAAATGGCGCAGCAAGGGGACCCCCTTGCTCAAGACTTTAATCAAACCCGGGGCGCGCAACTGGATCTGGATGGCCCCCTTGATAATACCGCTGGAGGTTTCCGCCAGGCTGCGGAAGACGGGGAGGAGATCTATGTAAATGAAGGGCGCGTAATAGGGGCAAGTCTCGCTGACGGGACAGCCCTCCAGGCAATACTTGGGCGCGCCTTCGGGAGCGTTTTCGGCCCGGTAATGGAGCAGCGAGCCGACACTGCTCAACTGCTCGCACCGCTGGTCCAGCATCCAGAGCAGGATGTCGAAATCGTGGCAGCATTTCGCCAGAATCATGGGGCTGCTCTCGGCGCTGTTGCGCCAGTGGCCGCGCACAAAGCTGTGGGCCATGTGCCACCAGGAGACGTTCTCCCGGTGGGAGACGTTGACCACCTGCCCCAACATCCCCGACTGGACGATCTCCCGCAGCTTTAGGAAATGTTCCGTGTAGCGCAGCACGTGGCAAATGTGAAGCTGCCGCCCGGTCTCTTCGCTAGTCAGCGCCAGTTGGCGGCACTCCTCGGCGGTGGTCGCCATGGGTTTCTCTAACAGCACGTGGTATCCGCCCCGCAGAGCGGCCAGCGTAGGCTGGGTGTGCTGCCAGTCCTGAGTGGCGACCACCGCCGCCGGTCCATACTGGGGCTGTTCCAACAACGCCTCCCAGGAGGGGAACTGATCTTCGGGGGGGATATTGTGCTGGGCGGCGAAGCGGAGCCTCTTCTCCTGGTTTGGCTCGGCGACCGCGACGAAGCGCAGTTCATCCGGGCGTTGAAGGGCATAGGCTCCGTAGACTTCCCTGCCCCGCTGCCCCGCGCCGATGAGGATGGCTTTATTGGTCTTAGTAGTCTGAGTGGTCATAGTGGTCTAAGTAATCGGATTTTGGCAACTTATTTGTTTGGCTGGGTATTGGTGTCATTGTACACCTGTTTGGGGCGGGAATGGAGGCTGGCGAGGGGCGAATATGATACACTTTCTAGCAGATAGCAACCACCGAAAGGAGATGAATCCATGTTTGAGTCCTTGTTGAATGACTGGGATGGCGAGAACGTCGTCTTCCACCACGATCCCCCTACCGGAGCCTGGATCATCATTGCCGCCCACTCCTCCCGGCTGGGCCCGTCCGCCGGCGGCACCCGGATGAAACCCTATCCCAACCTGGAGGCAGCCCTGAAGGACGTTCTCCGGCTCTCCCGAGGGATGACCTACAAGTTCGCCGTGCCGGGGATACCGTTGGGGGGCGGCAAGGCGGTCATCAAGATTCCCGAAGACCTGAACCCAGACGCCCGGCCGGGATTGCTGCGCAGGTATGGGTCGCTGCTCCAACAACTGGGCGGCCTCTATCACACCGCCGCGGACGTAGGCACCTCCTCCGCCGACATGGACATTATCGCCGAGACCGGCGCGCCGTACGTCTTCGGCCGCACCCCGGAGGCGGGTGGAGCCGGGTCCTCAGGGCCATTCACCGGTCTGGGCGTGTTCGCCGGGATTCAGGTGGCCTGCCAGCATCTCTACGGAGAGGCCTCCACGAAGGGTCGGCGGGTATTGGTGCAGGGCGTGGGCAGCGTCGGGGGGAACTTGATCGAACACCTGCTGGAAGATGGGGCGGAGGTTTCGTTCAGCGAGGTGGACGAGGGCCTCATCACCCGCTACCGGGATGAAATGGGCCTGGCTTACGTCCCGCCTGAAGACCTCTTCGCCGCCGACTGCGACATTCTCTCCCCTTGCGCGCTGGGCGGGGTTCTCAACCGCGAGACCATCCCCCAATTGCGCTGCAAGGCAGTGGTCGGCGGGGCCAACAACCAACTCGCCGCGCCGGAAGACATGGCCCGGCTTCAAGAAAGGGGCATCCTTTACGCGCCCGACTACGTGGTCAACGTGGGCGGAGCTATGGGAGTCTCCTATGTGGAGGTTCTGAACAAGTCCCGGGCGGAAGCCGAGCGGGAGGTGGACGAGCGGGTTCGGGAGGCGCTGGGGCGGGTCTTTGGGATGTCGAAAGAGGAGGGAATCACCACTGAAGCCGCGGCGAGGAGGATCGCGGAGGAGAGGTTGGGTGAGGAGAGAAAGAAGCTAGATTCAATGTGAGTGAGGATAGGGGTGTATTTCAGTTTGGGGGCGCTGAGCGACTGAAGTCGCACAAACATTTACAAAGTCGACCTTCGCCGACTAAAAGATGTATCAGTCCGCCGAAGGGCGGACTTCGTAGTTGTTGGTGCGACTTTAGTCGCTGTGTCGCGCCAAACTCCCCCCAAAATGAAATACATTCGTCAAGTTTTACCACTTGCCATTCGGCCAAAAATCCTATACAATTGGATTATCGCACTATTGTTCTAACTATCAGGAAAAGAGGTTTCTCATGTGGGCTGCGGCTGACTCGATACGTTTGTTGTTGATCTTGTGCTTGTTGGGGATGGCGCTGATGGCGGTGTTTTTTTTGCGACGGCGGGAGATTTCGACGGGGGCCTATTTGGCCTGGGGGTTGCTGGCGATCTTGCTGCCGGTGTTGGGGCCGTATTTGGTGATTTTGATGCGTCCGGGGGCGG
>CBDUUP010000109.1:0-11724 GCA_965370435.1 uncultured Anaerolineales bacterium
CAAACAACTCCCGACCCCAATAAAAGCGAGTAAATGATAAGCTAACCGGAAACGCATGGTCCTCAAGCGTGACCGACGGCGGGGACCTGAGCGTCAACACCTCCTGCACCCTGGAGGGCGGCGACTGCCTGGCGGCCCTGATTGACGACCAAACCGCCATCTATGTAGAGGACACAACCCCGTCGGATGAAACCGACTACCAGGCGCGTTTCCTCAGATAATTGGTCTATACCCCACCGCAATCCCGTGGTTGGAAAGATTGCAACAGGATATCCAATCGGGTCGCCCATTCCGTCCACATCCCCTCGGAGACCTGAACACCCAACTCATGGATGACTTCCTGGGGGACATCATCGCCCAATAATGTATCTGGGCGAACGAGGATGAGAATCACGTAGTGATGGCCGTCTACCACAAACTCGCCGCGTACAGCTTCTAGGGAAGCGCCGAGATAATCCTGCACAGTAGCTGCCTCAAGTGTAGGCTCTACGGTCTGGTAAGCGAAGCGTTCGCTCATTTCGCGGGCCAGGCTTTCTAACGAAGCATCCTCTTCATCTTCGGCGCGTAGCCTTGCCTGGATGAAGGCATATACAGATCCCTCTTCCTCGTTTGCTGCCTCCAGGCGAAGGAACCAACCCGCGCCATCGGTGGTTAGCTCAGGTGGATAACTCACCGTGAAGGCGCAACCGTCATAGATGGGTATGCCTTCCATTGGTGTGTGGGTTGGGCCGTAGGTTACTGTTGGAGTGCAGGCTGTTAGTAAAATGATAATTAGCAAGATGAAATTTTGTTTTCTCAATGGGCTTGGTCTCCCAAATCAAATCGCAAGATAAGAGGGTTTAACACAACTGAGTAACCACAATGCTATGGCTTCAATTAGTCACGCGTGCAGTACATTATTCGACAGAATTTCCCATCCCCATTACCTGGAGAACTCTCGGGGAATAAATCTATAAATTCTATTTGAAAGAGTCAAGTCGCCTTTCCGGTTGATAGTCTTGGTGCAATTCTGGTGCAGATAGCATGGAAACAATATAAACTATAGACTATATTTACAAACTGACCGCCATATATTAGACTCTGTGGCCCTGACTGTCTTGATGTTATATGGCTTATCTCACCAGCTTGCTGCCCCCTCCGCATCTAGGGGCAAATCGGTGTGATTCACCACCTTTTCAGGGGGGCTTTGGTCAAATCGTGGTTCGCCATAGCGTTTAGACAGTCAGGGACTCTGTGGACACAATAGACCCACATATAGGGTGTAGACTCAGGACACTGAGACTTGGTGTTAAAAACGGGAAGATATTTTTAGACAAGGCCTAAGCGCTTAGTTAAGCTACATGTTGATAAAAAAATATTAACCACCAAGGCACAAAGACACGAAGAAAAACAAAAAACTTTGTGACTTGGTGTCTTGGTGTAAATAATAGTTTCGAATCCAATGATTCGAAGCGTTTAGACTAAAAATGGGTTGAGGTTATGCGGCGGCGTCGGTTTCAAGCTGTTGGACGATCTCGACGACTTCGGTGCGGGTGAGTTTTTCTTGGCCGCGGGCCAGGGCGTCCAGGGTGGCGTAGGCCAGGGCGCGGGGGATGGCGACGAATTTTATGAAGGAGGTTTCGGGGATCTGGGCGGCATATTCGCCGAATTGATCCAGGTTGCGGCGGGCGTAATCAAACATGTCCTGGTCAGTCCAGCCGTCGGGGTAAAATTCCACCCCCCGTTGGACATCCTCGGCGTGGTTGCGCAGGATGTTGGTGGCTTGCAGGCCGCGCCCGAACTGGATGGCGTGAGAGCGGTCTATTTGGAGGTTCTCGAACCAGGCGAACAGGTCGCTGAGCATCAGGCCGACGGCCCCGGCCACGCCGTAGGTGTAGCGGTCCAGGTCGGCTTCGGTGATGACCTTGAAGCCGTTGGCGGCCCAGTGCGCCATGCGGTCGGACATAGCGGCGGTGGCCTCCCAGATGCGGGGGGCGATGAAACGGGGGGCGAGACAAGCCCATTCCCCCAGGCGGGTGGTCACTTCCGGGAGGACGTTTTTGTAATTCTCGAATAGGGCTTCAAGCTGGTCGTGGGCGAAGGTCTCGACAAAGGTCTGGGCCTGGAAGATCAGGCTGATGCCTTGCAGCAGGTGGGCCTTGACGCTGGCCTCGATCTCGGTATGGTCCTCGATCTCGTCTATGGCCCGCATGCAGAGATAGCCGGAGCCTACCGCCTCCTGCAGGCCTTCGGGGAGGCGTTGGATGGGGAGGAAAAAGGTGCGGCTGGTCTCTTCTAAAGCTTGGAGGGCGTCTTGGCGTAGTACCATCTGGATTGACCTTTATCTAGTGCTTCTCCGAGTTCACGGGTGTTTATCTTCATTTATAACAACCCTGCACGGGGCGAATGGTTGTGGGAGTGTGCCAAGTATATCAGGAAATTGGCGGGTAGTGGTAGAGGGATATTGGGACGCTGATAAACGCGGATTTGCGCTGATTTATTTGTTCTTGACCAGGGCGTTCTGGAGGCCGACCAGAAGGGCGCCTTCCTGCTCGGGGAGGACGGTGCGGGGGTCGAGGATCACCTGGTCTTCTTGCAGGCGGGCGATGATGGGGGGGTGGGCGGCGCGCAGGCTGTCGAGGAGGCGGTTGGGATGGGCTGAGTCGAGGGCTAACAGGAAGGTGGGCAGGGTCTCGCCTGGGAGGCTGCCTCCGCCGACGGTTGACTCTCCGGGGATAACGACGCCGGTTTCCAATTGCTCGGCCCAATTTTCGGCTCGTGCCCTGACCAGCTTGGGTTCGGTGGCGATCATCCGCCAGATGGGGATCTCCCGCTCGGCTTCGTCTTTGAGGTAGTGGAGCAAGGTGGCCGAGAGGGCGGCCAGACAGAGTTTGTCGGCCCGGATAGCCCGGGCCAGGGGATGGCGTTTGAGTTTGGCGACCAAATCGGCGCGCCCCAGAATGACGCCCGCCTGGGGGCCGCCGAGGAGTTTGTCGCCGGAGAAGCAGACCAGGTCTGCGCCCGCGTCCAGAGATTCTTGCACCGTCGGTTCGTGGCGCAGGCCAAAACGGGCGGTGTCCAGCAATGCGCCAGAACCCAGGTCGTCCACCAGGGGGAGTTCGTGCTGGCGGGCCAGTTGGGCCAGTTCTTCCAGGGTGGGTTCGGCGGTGAAGCCCACGATGTCAAAATTGGAGCGGTGGACGCGCATCAGGGTGTAGATGGGCTGTTCTTCAATGGCCTTTTCGTAATCGGAGACGTAGACCCGGTTGGTTGCGCCGACTTCCACCAGGATGGCCCCGGATTGCTTCATCACGTCGGGGATGCGGAAGCCGCCGCCGATCTCCACCAACTGGCTGCGGGCGATGGCGACCCGGCGGCGGTTGGCCAGGGTCTTGAGCATCAGCATCACCGCCGAGGCGGCGTTGTTGACCACCAGGGCGGCTTCGGCCCCGGTCAGGCGCACGAGCAGGTCTTCGGCGTGGAGCAGACGGGAGCCGCGCTTGCCGGTATCCAGATCGTATTCCAGGTTGGAATAGCTCTGGGCAGCGGCGGTCATGGCGAATATGGCTTCCTGGCTCAGAGGGGCGCGTCCCAGGTTGGTGTGCAGGACCACTCCGCTGGCGTTGATGACCGCTTGGAGGGTGGGAGCCGTCCAGGAGGCGAGGAGGGCCTGGGCGCGGTTGAGCAGGACGCCCTTGCTGGGGATGGTGCGGTCGGTGGGGAATTGATCGCGCACCTCGTTCAGGGTTTGGCGGATGGCCTCCAGGCAGAGGGGGCGTCCGTAGGCGGCGATCAACTCGGCGGCGGTGCGGGACTTGAGCACCTGGTCTACGGAGGGGAGTTGGCTGAGGTCGGATTTGGGCATGGGGGTCTCGGGTTAGGGTTCCCAGCGGCTGCGTTCGCGCAGGCGCATGAAGATCTCGATCAGGGAGAAGCCCACCACCAGCAGGACGGCCATCGCAGTGGTCAGCGCCCGCCCGACTTGCAGCCAGACCAGGGTGGCTCCGTAGACGCCCACCCAGAGGGACTGGCGCAGGATGACGCCGGAGCGGGTGGGCGATCCATCCGAGAAACGCAAGTGGAGGAAGGCGACCACCGGCAGGGACGGGCCGGTGAGGGCGGGGACGACGAGGAAGAAGAACAGCCAGCGGGGGCCGACCAGAGGCAGGGTGTAGTTCATGAGGATGATCAGCCCGACCCAGCCCACCCCGCCCAAGAGCAGGGCGGAGGGGAGGTAGCGGAGGGGGTTGGGGAGGCGGTATGAGGACATGAGGTTCTCTGGGTTGATTATATCGTATTCTGGGGGGGAGCTGAATGAGACAGGTATCCTAATTTTCTTCACTTTTTTTTCACCACAGAGACACAGAGAACACGGAGATACGCAGAGTTTTTTTGATTTTCCGTTGCTATGGGCACGACTAAAAATATGTCTCCCTTTTAGGGTAATGTTTCCGGGCAAAGAAACATACCAAATCCACTCGCCAAAGCGGTTCCAATCTTTATACCACCAGGCTAATGAACAGCTTTCGAGTATAATAGAGATGATCGGTAATTTAAACTGGAGAGAAATGCTATGGTTACCAATAAAAAGAGTCCCGAATCAACAATTGAGGATATGCTTGAATTTCCATGTATTCCAATGACCCAGGGTAAACATATTTTGTATTGTTTTGTGATTTCAGCTCGCACACTATCGGATCTCGTGAGAATCAACCGAAGAGATACTGATAAGGAGACAGGTTATCAGAGACCATTATCTCCGTCTCGTGTGAAAGCCATAGCAAATTACATTGATGGGAAAAACTCTATTCCCAATAGTATCTTAATTGCACTGGATGATCCTGATGTTCAGATCAGCGATGATGGTAGAAAGCTAACAATTCCGAATAAACCCGATACAGGATGGGTAATTGATGGGCAACACAGGCTTGCTGGAGCAATTGTGGCCAAGGAGGAAATAGAATTGTTAGTAATCGCATTTGTCGGGATCGATAAGAAGCAGCAGATCCAGCAGTTCATTATCATCAATCGAGAAGCAAAGGGTGTGCCAACTTCTTTGTACTATGATTTGTTGAAGGACCTACCGGATCCGAAGACACCACAGGAGATCGCACATGAACGAGCAGCGGATATCGGAAACGATCTCCGTAAAGATGATGACTCAAATTTTTTCAGCAGAGTAGTTCTTATAAATCCAAAGAGAGGGGAAATCTCATTGACCAACTTCGTTAGAAAGGTGACCCCTCTAGTCAAGGAAAAAGGCAGGTTTGCCGTGTATACCTATCTTGAGCAACGAGGTATTCTCTACAATTACTTTAAGGCACTTGAGGAAGTTTTTCCGAAAGAATTTACTCCGAAGACAATGACCTTCTTCCGGACACTGGGATTTGGTGCTGTGATCAACGCATTAACCACCGTCTTTGATCTTTCAATGAAACATTATAAGGGCTTCAAGATTGAGCATGTAGTTCAAGTTCTTCGCCGGATCGATTTTTTCAATTTTTCAGATTGGAAAATGTTAGGGTCCGGTAGTTCTGCGGAAATCCAGGCAGGTAACGACCTTCGAACCGAGTTACTCAACATTTTTGAGGAGACCTCAACTTCAGGGAGTATTGAACTTTAGTACTTCTATCTCACTGAAGTTCAGACTGTGATAATAAAGTTATGAGTGACAATAAATACAAGCGCGCTGTGAAGAATCGCATTCCCGGAAGGGATTGGCAGGAAATATCTAGCAAATGGTCTGGGTACATACCCCGACTTGATCAACCCAAATCACCTCCAAATCCGCCACTTGCTAGATTCTATGATCTGAACCAAACCTTAGATAATCCTCCTTCGGACGCTTTTTCACGGGAGATCACCGGACTTAGACAGCTACTCTTTCAAGAAGGGTTATTCTTGTTTCATAAAGCTACAAATGTAATAAGTGCGGCAGAGATACATGCCCGACACGGGATGCTCACCTGGTCCCTCTCTAATGCTTATCAGGGCGCTTTTTTCGGCGCCAAAGCTATTATCCGCTTCCTGGGAGTAGCTACAATCGCACATAGCAATAAATATTGGATTATCGATATCTATCCTGAGTTAGCGAAACTAACATCAAAAGAAAAGGCCCAAGGGCTAAGGCCTGATCCAAACACTTCATTTACACTTGCACATGCTCGCATTGAACACCGTCACATTTGGCAGCTCTTCCAGCGCCTTATGAGAGTAAGCAAATTCCAAGATCCTATAATGAATAGATTACAAGGGGCACTATCTAAATATTTTGATGAAAGAACTTTCGCGGAACAGAGAAATGCTCTACATTATGGCAACAATACTTGGTTCTTTGATGATATGTATCAACTACTACAAGATGTTGCATTTGGCACAGAGAGCGTATTACAGATTGAGAGAATACCCTTCGAGAATCTAGAAAGCGATTTCTCTATGCTTCTTGCCTGTGTGGTTCTCTACTTTGGGATATATTTGCTTAGGTCGCTATCAGAGGGAACCAACAAGCTTAACGATGATCTCGCTCTGATAATGGAATCACTCACATCTGAATGGCATCCAATCTACACCGACAACCTTGCATCAACCTAAAATGAAGACAATACACAAACTGCATAGTATGAGATTAGGAATATGAGTGAGCAATCCCGATTAAAAATAGAAACCGCTTACAACTCCGAAGCCAAGATAGTGCTCTATCCAGGTTACGTCGAGAAATTCTTGCAGACCATCCCGGATGGTTCGATTGATTTGATCGTTACCTCTCCCCCTTACAACATGGGCAAAGAATACGAAGATCGCACTAACATTAATGGATATTTGGACATAGATAAATTCTTGAGAACACAAAAAGAAACCTTAAGTGAGCTTTGTAGAGTTTTGAGTGAGAGTGGAAGCATCTGTTGGCAAGTAGGCAACTACGTCAAAGACGGTGAAGTTTACCCACTTGATCTCTTCTATTACCGGATATTCAAGGAGATGGGGTTATTCCTGAGAAATAGAATTATTTGGCACTTCGGACATGGTCTACACGCTTCAACTCGCTTTACTGGACGATATGAGACAATATTATGGTTTACAAAAAGTCACCACTATGAATTCAACCTCGATTCAGTCCGAGTTCCAGCGAAGTATCCTGGCAAACGGTACAGCAAAGGACCCAAAAAAGGACAACTATCAGGGAATCCAAAAGGCAAGAATCCCTCAGATGTTTGGGAAATTGTGATCCAGGATTGGGAAGGTGGGTTCTGGGATATCCCCAATGTGAAGGCGAATCATGCTGAAAAAACGGCACATCCATGCCAATTCCCAGTAGAGCTTGTTGAGAGATGCGTACTTGCACTAACAGATGAGGGAGACGCTGTCCTCGACCCCTATGCGGGAGTTGGGTCTTCGCTTATCGCGGCTATAAAACATGGACGACGGGCGATTGGGTGTGAGAAAGAGATCAGCTATGTGGACATAGCTCGGGAGCGTATCAACAGTCTCCTCGACGGCACTTTACGCTTGAGACCTTTAGGTAAACCTGTCTACGAACCAAAGAAAACAACTGGGGTAGCGCAGGTTCCTGAGGTTTGGATAAAAGACCAGAAATCGATCTACTTTGAACCAAATGATGAATGATTTGTAACCATTCTCAACTTGAGACTTGGTGCCTACTTGGGTAAGTTGTGATTGTTCACTAGTCGCGAGTTCTGATAAAGCACCAACTTGTTTTTGGACGAATATTAGCAATTATTTTCTCCCCGATCATTTGAATTCAATAGAGAGTACGACCACCAAATCCCCAACGTTCGTCATCGTAGGGCCGGGTATCAGCAAATCCCCCAGAGCCTCAAAGAAATGATAGGAGTCATTGCGGGCCAGGTAATCGTCTGGGTCTAGGCCCATGCCTTCGGCGCGGGATAAGGTTTCCCCGGTGACGACGGCCCCTGCGGCGTTGGTGGGGCCGTCGCCGCCGTCGGTGGCCAGGGTGAGGAGGGCTAGATTCTTCTGTCCGGACAGGGGGCGGACCGCGGCGAGGGCCAGTTCCTGGTTGCGCCCGCCCAGGCCGTCGCCGTGGAGGGTGACAGTGGTCTCGCCGCCCGCCACGGCGCAGAAGGGGCGTGGGCCTCGGGCCGCGAGTTGGCGGGACAGGGCGGCCAGATTTCGCCCGGCGAGACGGGCTTCGCCCTGGAGGGTGGTGGTCAAGAGGAGTGGATGGTAGCCCTCCCGCTCGGCTTGGAATAAGGCGGCCTTGGCGGATTGGGCGTTGTTGCCCACCAGGACGTTCTGGACGTGGTCGAAGGGGGGCGGGGGAGCGAGGGGTTCGGTTTGTTCGCGGGTGACTTGGGTCTGCCAGATCTGGTATAGGGAGGGTGGGATGTGGTCGGTCAGGTTGTATTTTTGGACCAGGGTCAGGGCGTCGGAGAAGGTGTCCGGGTTGGGAACCGTGGGGCCGGAGGCGATCATATCCAGGGGGTCGCCGACCACGTCGGAGAGGATGAGGGTGACCATCTGGGCCGGAGCTGCGAGCCTGGCCAGACCCCCGCCCTTGACCTGGCTGAGACGTTTGCGCAGGGTGTTGATCTCCTCAATGGTTGCGCCGCTGGCGAGCAGGGCGACGGTCAGGGCGCGGAGGCCGTCCAGCGACACACCGGGGACCGGCAAGGTCAGCAGGGCCGAACCGCCCCCGGAGATCAGGCCGATGACCAGGTCGTCGGGCTGGGTTTCGGTGAGCAGATCTGCGATGCTTTGGGCGGCGTGAAGGCCGCGGGCGTCGGGGAGGGGATGTCCGGCCTCCAGGATGGCGACAGGCCCGGCGGCGGGCGTTTGCTCCCCGTAGCCTTCCTTGACGACGACGCTTCCGGCGGTCAGGCGGTCGCCCAATATCTCCACTGCGGCCTGGGCCATGGGCAGCCCGGCCTTGCCCGCCCCGACCACGTAGACCCGCCGGAATTGGTCGAGGGGGTAGGCGCGGCCTTCCACGGTCAGGGTGTTGGCCTGGCGATGCAGGAAACGGGCGACGGCCTGATGTGGGTCGGCGGCGTCCAGGGCGGCGGACAGGATGCGGGCGGCGGACTCCCCCCAGGGAGCCGCGCGCAGGGTGGCGGTCATCAGGCGGGAGGGGTGCATGGGTTGATTATACGCCAGGATTGGATGGGACGCGGATGAACGCGGATGGACGCTGATTTTTTCTCTGGGCGCTAAGCGATAAATTTAATTTACACCCTTTCTTGACTTCTCCCGCCAGGTGTGATAGACTCTTTCTCCGTTGTGGAACGTTAGCATGAAAGAAAGGTTGCATGAGGTTTAGAAGACCACCCATACCCAATAGATCACCCTCAACCTTGACACTTCAAGGCCACGAGAGCAAAATGAAAACTAAAATGCTCCGTGGCCTAACTCTTTTAAATCAACAAACACGCGTTCTACAACCCCGGCGGATGCTTAAAGTGAGGCCGGGCATCATATGGAAGGGAGGTGATAGATGAACAGATAGCCATCTGAGTTTCCCCGGTTGAGAAGGAATATGTTATAGCTTGCCGAAGAGAGTTCGACCAGTAAGGAGGAAGATTTGTGATTGAGCAAGATGTGATTGTGGACGTGGATGAAGAAGTTTGGTTTGAGTATGACCAGACCATGAAGAAGAGGGTTCCCGCAGCCTGGTGTTTTCGGTAGGGATCATCCGCACCTACGTGATCACCTATTCCCATGAAACTGCATCCAAGAAGAAGACCCTTAGACATAGGAGTTTTGAGATTAATGTTAACTGAAAATGAACTCGCCAAGATAAAGGAAGAACTCGGCCAGGAGATCGCCGAGACGTTAGAGAAGAATGACATCCCCGGCTTGGCTCTCTCGCTGGTGGGAAGAGAGGGCATCCTCTGGACGGAGGGCTTTGGGCACACCGACAAGTCCCATCGCCAGAAGGCCACGCCGGACAGCCTCTTCAACCTCCAATCATCTGGGAAGGCGATCAACGCGGTCGCCTTCCTTAGGGGGGTGCAGAGGGGGGTGTTGAAGCTGGATGATAAGCTCAAGAAGTATTACCCGGAACTGCGCCTGAACGACCGGTGGGATGGGAAGGAAGCTGACAAGATCACCTTCCGGCACCTGCTCTCCCATCACGCCGGGCTGACCCACGAGCCGCGGGTGGGCGGCAACTGGGATAACCGTGACCTCCCCTTTGAGGAACTGGTGGAGAGCATCAACGACACCTGGATGGTGGCGCGGGTAGGGGAGCAGTGCCGCTACGCTAACACGGGGATGTCCCTGGCGATGTATGGCCTGCAGCGGGCCAGCGGGGTGGCGGTCAAGGACTTTGTGCGGCAGGAGGTGATCGAACCGCTGGGGATGGACTCGATGGTCTACGGGAAACCGGAAGCCCAGAAACACCCGGAGTACGTCACCGGCTACTCGGGCGGCCCCGAAGCTCTGTTCGAGAGCTTGAGCGACCTGGGCGCGGGCTGCCAGTACGTGTCGCTGAGAGACATCTCCAGGTTCGTGCAGATGCAGTTGAACGACGGGGTGGTGAATGGGGAGCCTTACCTGGACCCCGATCTGCTGGAAGAGATGCGTACCGTGCAGTTCACCGGAGACTACCAGAGCAACTATTACGGCCTGGGGCTGTTCATCAGCCCCTATATCCTGCCGGGAAGCTTGGTCTACGGTCACGCCGGAGGAGGGGTCGGGTACGCCGGGCAGATGATGTGGTCGTTGGAACATGGGGTGGGCGTCATCGTGGAACTCAATGATGAGGACTTCGGGTTCGCTTTCTCCGGGGTGCTGGCTCGAAAGGCGCTCAGGCTGATGGTGGAGGCCCAGGGCGTCAAACTCCCCGAGGAAGGCCCGCCGACCTTCACCGATCAGCCTCCGGTGGCGACAGACCCGGCCGCGCTGGAACGCCTGGAGGGGACTTACGTCTACTACGCCACCCGGATCCCGGTCAAGATGAAGGAAGGGGACTTGACAGCCGAAGTGAACGGAAAGGAGACCAAACTCACCCATCACGGCGACCTGGCCTTCACCGCCGAGTACCCGCCGGGGATGAAGTTCTTCCTGGACGAAGCGGGGAAGCCCTCTCACCTGATGTGGATGAACGGCCAGGGCGAGTTCCACCGCTTCCACTATGATGACATCGGCGAGGACGAACCCGGCAGTGCCCCGGAGGAGCTTGACCGGCACGTGGGACTCTACCAGGCGTTAGTCTATGGCTTCACCAGCTATATGGCTGTGGCGCGGGAGGGGAGCTTCCTGGACATCCGCTGCTTCCTGCATGCGGGGAAGGTGCGGCGGCACGCGCCGGGGGTCTTCTTTGGCGCGGATGGGGAGCCGTTCGTGTTCGAGGGGGAGAAATTCTGGTTCGGTAACCGCCCGGCGGTGCGGATCGAGTCGCCTCTCCCGGAACTACGAGCGCTGTCCGAGAGCGACCCCCAAGACAGGCGGCTGTTCCAGTATTCGCTGCTCCATTCGCTGACGCCCATGCTGAAGTGCCTGGGGCGGGAAGACGAAGCCGCGGAAGCCCTGGAACTCTGCTGCCATCTATATCCCGATGACCTGGAGACGCTGTCAGCTCTGGCGGAGGCCAGGTTGGAGCGAGGCAGCCCGGAGGAGGCCCGGAAGCTGTGTGAACGGATGCTGGAGATTGAGGAGGGGAATCCCGAGGCGGCGGCGTTGATGAAGAGGATGGAGAGGGCAGACTGAGGGGAGGGGATTCTCACGCCGGGTAAAGATGAGCCTATCCCGGTTGATACACTAAAGTAG